>RHAY01000126.1 GCA_010031285.1 Methylophilaceae bacterium
ATCAAGATCTTTGATATGAGTTGCCATAAGATTTTTATCAGCAAGGCCAAATAAAGGATCTTCTGCTGTGTAACGTGCAATGTTAAAAGCAGCATCTACGGTATCTTCAATACTTTGTGTGGATAAATCAGACGAACTTGAGCTGCCCTTACGATTACCATTATAAAGCGTGACAGAAAATCCTTTGTCCCTATTAATTTCTAGATTTTCTAGACTGCCTAAACGAACAGAAATATTTTTGCCAGTTCCATAACTAACTTCGACTTCAGATGCAGTCGCACCAATTTTTTTTGCATAACTTAAAGTATGATCAGCAATTTTTTTTAAATGCTCTAAATCAAATTGATTTTTTTTCATGTCTTGATAGATGAGAAAGTAAACCCTGTTATCATAACTTAGAAATAGTCACTCTTTAAATTCACTTACACTCATATGACAAAAGATAAGAATTTAGAAAAAAATACTGTCAGTAGGACGCAACTTAAGCTCGAGGCAGAGAATCTTCAATCTCTTGGATTAAAATTGTGTGAATTATCTCTATCTAAATTGAAAGCGCTAAATTTGCCCACGAATTTATTTGAAGCCATTCTGGCTATGCAAAAAATTACAAGCAATGGCGCCAAAAGGCGGCAAAGTCAATATATTGGTAAGCTGATGAGAAATTTTGATTCAACTGAATTAAATACCATGATGACTTTTTGGAATCAACAAGAGCTCAAAGAAAAACAACATTTTCATAACATAGAATTATGGCGAAAAAAATTAATTGAAGAGCCCGGTAGCATTCATGATTTCTTAATTAAATTTCCTACTGAGGAAAAATTAATTTTATTAAGCACTGTTAAAGAGGCTATAGAAGAAAAGAACAAAGATAAGGCGCCAAAATATAATCGTGAGTTATTTAAGCTTATAAAAAAAATTATTGAGAAGTAAAATTATCTACGATTAAGTTCTGTACTCACTTCTTTTTCTTCGTCATCTCTTGCGTATTTAATTTTCACTTTGTTACCCTGTTGTTTAAATACTGACTTAGAAAATTCTTCCGGTGATTCAGTATTCACATCATTTAATGCAATGATCACGTCACCTTTTTGAATACCCACTTTAAAAGCTGGTGAATCTTTAATAACTGCAACAACTTTTAAACCCTTCTCCTGTTGCGTCTCTTTTGTATCAGAGTTTTTTGTGATTAGTTTAATAACATGCAACCCTAAAATAGGTTGTGGCAATTTAGCCCAATAGGTTGCATAAAATTCAAATTTGCTATTTTTATCTTTTAAATCGGCTTCACTCACCTCAATCACAGCATTTTTTTCACTCTTCTGTTCTTTTTTCATTTCATCATGAATCTGTCTTAGTCGAGCAGATCGAGTCATTTCGTTTATTTTTCGGTCATATACTAAAACTACATCTGCATCAATAGATTGCGCATGCTTAAGCGCTTGATTAGGCTCTACAAATGGTCCTTGAAATGAAGAAGTCCCCATTAAATCATATCCATCCTCTAACATTCTTATATTGTCTTTTTCTTTATTCATACCAGCATAAATTTTAGTGTCAGGCTTTTTTTGCAATGAATGTAGACTGCTATTACTTTGGGTTTGATAATTTGCTTGGAATAAATTTGTTTCTTCAGCGATAGATAACATACTGAATAAATTAAGCATTATAAAAATAAGTTTAAATGGCATAGAATCCTCACAAGACGATAATGTTATGATCAAGCTTTCACTCATTATGACTCATCATGAAAAATAAGTTCACTAAAATTGGACTCATTTCAATTAGCGATCGAGCTTCAAAAGGCGAATATGAGGACCAAGGCATACCCAACCTAAAATCTTGGCTTCAAAAGGCTTTAAGCTCACCATTTGAAACTATAGAAAAAGTTATTCCTGATGAAAAACCTCTTATTGAGTCTACATTAATTAATTTTGTAGATATCGAAGT
>RHAY01000127.1 GCA_010031285.1 Methylophilaceae bacterium
TCAGCGTTTAAGTCAGGTCGTCTTCATTGATATCCAAGAAAAACTTGTGGATGTCATGATAAAAAATGAAATAAAGAAAGTTATCGATGCATCCACTATCCTCATTGAAGCCGCAAAAATTTTAGAAGTACCTTGTCTTCATACTGAGCAATACCCTAAAGGCTTAGGCCCTACAGTGAAAGAATTAAAATCATTGCTGCCTCATCCACCGATCGAGAAAAAAGCATTCTCATGCCTTGATGCGCCTAACTTTAAAAGTCATTTAGTAAAATCAAGACCACAAATTATTTTGTGTGGATTAGAAACACATATTTGTATTTTACAAACAGCATTAGCTTTGAAAGCTTCAGGTAAGGAAGTATTTGTAGTGGAAGACGCTACACTTTCAAGAACGAATTTAAATCATCAAAATGCGATTCATCGATTAAGGTCGGAAGGTGTGGTGATTACAAATGTGGAGTCAGTGATATTTGAGTGGTTGCGAGTAGCTCAGGGTGATCACTTTAAAGCGATTACCAAACTTATTAAATCGTAGATTTAATTTTATTCAATATGTTTAATGTCGCACCTTGATGTTTATCCATCATTTCATGACACGCTTTTTTCATTTTTAATTGAGAAGTTGATTTAAGCATTTCTTTTAATACTTTTTCTAATTGATCAAGTGTTTTAATTCTTGTGGCCGCACCCAAATGAATTGCTTCATTCGATACATCATGGAAGTTATAAGTATGAGGACCTAAGATCACAGGTACTTTCATCGCCATCGATTCAATGAGATTCTGTCCGCCATATGGGAGTATCGTGCCACCCATCAGTGCGATATTCGCTAAGCTCAAATAGCTATACATTTCTCCCATCGAGTCACCTAAAATAAATTGATAAGGTTGTGTTGTTATTTTTTTGTGACTGCGTTTGATGAAAGTAACGCGATATTTTTTTAATATTAATTCCACTTCTTTAAAACGTTGCGGATGACGTGGTACAAAAATCGTGACGAGATTTTTAATTTGAAGTTTTAATAAACTTTTTAAAATCATCTCTTCTTCATCTTGTCTTGAGCTTGCAATCAAAAGTACTGATTGATTTTTTAAGCGTAAATGTTTTTTAAGTGTCGCACTTTGTGTTTTTAAATCGCGAGGGGGTTCAACATCGAATTTTAAATTGCCCATGACTTCAACATTTGTCGCACCAAGCGATGTAAAGCGCTTCGCATCACTTCTTGTTTGCGCTAATACACCTTTTAATTCTTTTAAGCATGGTGTGATAAGTGGTGAAATCTTTTTATAAAGTTGAAATGATTTTTCAGATAAGCGCGCGTTCACCAAATAAAGCGGTATTGATTTTGTATACGCTTGATGAATGAGATTAAACCAAAGTTCTGTTTCCAGTAAGAAACCTAATGCAGGTTTATACGTATTTAAAAATCTTTCTGTGGCATCAATCGTATCAAAAGGAAGATAAATGCGAGTCACGCGAGGATCTCTAATATCAATGGAAGTCGCACGTCCCGTTGGTGTGCCATGCGTGATGAGTAAATGATGTCGCGGATATTTTTTTAAAAAAAGCTTGATGAATGGAATGGCAGCTTTGGTTTCACCGACTGACACGGCGTGAATCCAGAGTGTTTTTCTTTTTTCCCAGATTTTTTTTGTGGAAAGACGATAAAAACCATAGCGCTCAGTCCAATGTTTTAAGTAGTCTGGCTGCTTAAACCCGCGATAAATCAGTTTAACTAGGGTGAATGGGAGAAGAAAATAGACTAAAAGACTATAAAAAAAGCGAATCATGGAGATATTTTCGCATAAACCATCTTGATGAACTTGTGTTTAATTTATTTTTGAAGAAAGGTCTTGCTTAAGTTTTAAAAATTTATCTCGGAAAATAGGGGTTAACTTTTGCTCTAAATTTGTGCATATATTTCAATTGACGGACTACTAGACCATGGA
>RHAY01000128.1 GCA_010031285.1 Methylophilaceae bacterium
TAGGTCGCGGTTATCATGTTAAAGCGGGTGAGTCTCACGCTGAAGTGATCGCATTAAAAGAAGCGGGAAGTAAATCAGAAGGCAGTGAAGTTTACGTCACATTAGAGCCTTGCTCTCATACCGGTAAGACACCTCCATGTGTAGACGCTTTAATTGAAGCTAAAGTTAAAAAAGTATTTATTGCTATGCAAGATCCTAATCCTTTAGTTTCAGGTCAAGGTATTCAAAAATTAAAAGAAGCTCATATTGAAGTCGAAGTTGGGGTGATGGAAGCGCAAGCACAACAATTAAATAAAGGTTTTGTTTCTCGTATGACAAATAAGCTTCCTTATGTAAGAGCTAAGCTTGCAGTATCATTAGATGGAAAAACTGCGCTTCATAACGGCAAGAGTCAATGGATTACGGGCGATGCCGCAAGGGCGGATGTTCAATACTGGCGAGCTTCATCTTGTGCTATTGTCACTGGCATTGGCACTGTGCTTCATGACAATCCAAAACTTTCTGTAAGGCTTTATGAAAATGCACGCCAACCTTTGCGTGTGGTAGTAGATTCAGAATTAAAAATTCCATTAGATGCGAATATCCTCCATGAAAAACCTTTGCTTGTAGTTTTTGCCAATGACAAGCAAAAAAAATTAGCGCAATTAAAAGCTTTAGGCATCGAATGTATTCAATTAGATGATAATGGCAAAGTGGATTTATCGGCTCTTCTTAAAGCGCTTGCTGAGCGTGAAATAAATGATGTATGGCTTGAAGCAGGTGAAGGATTAAATGGCGCATTCTTAAAAGCTAATTTAATTGATGAGCTCATGATTTATTATGCACCTGTAATTTTAGGTTCTGAAGCCAAGGGTATGTTTACATTACCTACTTATGAAGATCTGGAAAATAAAATTACTACGACACTCATCGATCATCGCTGGGTGGGTCAAGACCTTAGAATGCGTTTCAAGTTAAAGTAATTTCGTAATGCTTATCGATAGCCACTGTCATCTAGATGCTTTAGAGTTTAATCAAGAGCAAGATGTTATTGTTAAATTAGCACTTGATCATGGCGTTGAAAAAATTATTGTTCCCGCAGTAAATCGAAAAAGTTTCGATGATGTTATTAATCTTAGAAAAAAATTTCCCAATTGTTTATACGCATTAGGTTTTCATCCCATGTATATCAATGATTTAAAAGAGGATGATCTATATACGCTAGAGACTTATTTAAAAACATATGAACCTGTAGCAGTTGGCGAAATTGGCTTAGATTTTTTTGTTACAAAAGACAACAAATTGCTGCAAGAAGAAATTTTTGTGGCACAGTTAAAATTAGCGAATACGTTTGATTTGCCAGTCATTATGCATGTTAGACAAGCAATTGATGATGTACTTAAAAATTTAAGACGCTATCCAGTGAAGGGTGGCATTGCGCACGCCTTTAATGGCAGCATGCAACAAGCTCATGCTTTTATCGAATTAGGATTTAAATTAGGCTTTGGTGGCGCTATGACATATACAAGAGCTACACATATCCAGGCGTTAGCAAAATCATTACCTATAGAATCTATTGTGTTAGAAACAGATGCGCCTGATATTCCACCATCTTGGTTAGGGCATGAAGGGCGGAATACCCCAAAAGAGTTAAAACAAATTGCAACTTTTTTTGCTGAATTACGTGGAATGAATTTAACGTCAGTGATTGAGATATCGCATCAAAATACACTCGATGCACTCCCCAAAATAGTGCAGTTATGCACATCTTCTAAGAAATTACATTAAGTGTAAGCAAAAATCCTAATGGAATTAGATACATAAGTTAACCCATTGATTTTAAAGAATTTTTATTTAGCTTAAAAAATAAGCGATTTAAAAAAACGTATATAAATTCAAGAGTTATAAATTTATGTCAGCTTTATCCACAAAGTTATCCACA
>RHAY01000129.1 GCA_010031285.1 Methylophilaceae bacterium
GATCTGTATTACCTGTCATAAATCTTTTACTTGGAGAAAGAAATGGCAGCTTGTATGGGATGAAGTAAAGTATTGTTCAGAGAGATGTCGGCGTCATAAAAATTAAGCATGATCGGAAAGATTAAAAAGAAACTCTTGCCATCTAAGTTGTTAGAAGTCATTTCAACTCCTTCTCTATGCCCTATATGCAATAGAAATATTCCAGCATCTCAAAAAGATGCACATCATTTAATACCAAAATCTAAGGGTGGAAAATCAACTGAATATCTTCATCGAATTTGCCATAAACAAATTCATGCATTATTTAATGAAAATGAACTTGCTAAAATTTTTAATACTGCAGAATCATTAAAAGGTCATCCTGATATGCAAACTTTTATTAATTGGGTGCAGAGTAAGCCGGATGCTTTTTACGAAAAAACTGCAAAAAGTTTACGAATAAAGAAATAGTGGATTATAAGTTTTCTATATTTTGAATATGTTTTTTGGCTTGTGTCTGAATGCTTTTAATTGCATCACTGTCCATATTTTGGATTTGCTTGTTCACTATCGCTAATCTTGGATTTCTGCTTAATTGTTTATTGTTAACGATAAAAAAGGCTTTATCTCCAATTTTTTCGTTTCTTGAGTAATGACAACCTTCACAGTAATTACTCATTTTATTTATATAATTCGCGCTAGATACATAAGGCTTGCTTGCTAATTTGCCACCATCTGCAAATTGACTCATACCGAGCGTGTTAGGCATCTCTACCCATTCAAATGCATCGATATAAATTCCTAAGTACCACTCGTGAAGGCTTTGGGGATTAATGCCTGCGAGAAGAGAAAAATTTCCGACGACCATGAGTCTTTGAATATGATGTGCATAAGCATTTTCAAGGGACTGGTTAATTGTATATTTAAGACAATTCATTTTAGTTTTACCATTCCAAAACCAGCTCGGAACAGGAAGTTGATGATTAAAATAATTAAGATTTTGTAAATCTGGCATATGTGACCAATAAAAACCTCTGATATATTCTCGCCAACCAATAATTTGTCTTATGAAGCCTTCTGCAGTGTTAATTGATATTTGATTGTTAAGGTAAGACTTTTCAACTTTCGAGACAACTTCAGTGGGAGATAGCATTTTGGTATTGAGTGCAAACGAAACTAAAGAATGAAACATTCTTGGCTGGTCTTTATGCATTGCATCTTGATAATCACCAAAATGCATTAAAATATTTTTTATAAAAAAATCTAAATGTTTTAAAGCTTCTTTTCTATTTAATGGCCAACGAAATATAGATGCATCGTTGTGACCAAAGCTTTTTATTTTGACTTCATTTATTTCTTTCCATATTTCACTGTGATCATGCGTTGACCTAAAATCTGGAAATACTTTCGGGGTTCCTTTCCAAGCCTTTCTATTTTCTAGATCGAAATTCCATTTTGACCCAATAGGTTCGTCATTGTCGGACATCAATACTTGATGTTTCTTTCTCATTGATCGATAAAATGACTCCATTAGCCAACTTTTTTTATTTTTAAAATAATCGCCAATCTCATATCGTTCAGTATAGAAGTGCTCTGAAGAATAGCATTGAGACGGAATTGAAATTTCGTTACAAAATTCCATTAACTCTTGGTCTAACCTATATTCGTCTGGTTCTTGGTATTCAAATTTTTTAATATTATGCTGATTAAACATTACATTTAAGTTTGCTTTAAAAGAGTGCTGATTGACACCATCATTTATTTTTAGGTAAATAACCTGATGGCCATTTTTTGTAAGACTTGATTCAAAGTCTCTCATAGCGGCAAATATGGCTATGATTTTTTGTGCATGATGAAGAACGTAGTTTGTTTCTTGTTTAACTTCCATTAAAACGTAGATTATTTCTTCATCTACGTTTTTAAACCAAGAATGTTTGGGAT
>RHAY01000130.1 GCA_010031285.1 Methylophilaceae bacterium
TTGAAATTAGTTCAATTTGGTAGTCGCTTTGCGCTTTAGCTACAGTGAAAGTGAGTGATAGCAGGAGGAACCACCCGATTGCCACTATTTCGGCACCCAGATTGGATGGAGCGGTTCGGTAGTTTGATATGAGAAGTAGATCAAAGAGAAATGGAATTGAAAGACACATAAGAATAGCTGCCAAATTCAGATACTTACGCAAAGACTCATATCTTTCATAAATGAACTCAAAAGCCAAAAAGATGATGACTTGAACAATGAGATGTATGAATGCATGCCTCCAGGCAAAAGCAAAAGATTCTATTGTTGAACCAGCGACTATTGAAAAAACAAATGAAGGGACGATTGCGTAGCCAAATTGCGACTTTGTACCGAAGAAGAGTCTAAAAAGTGATTCAATATAATTAAGACGCGGTGGCTCTATTTTTTGTCTTCTCCACAAGTCATGACTTAAAGGTCTTAATCGCTCTTCGATGAAAGATTGAATAATTATCATTTCGCGTTTGAGATCACTCGAGGAGAGCTGAATCCCAGCAACTCTTTCTATTTCTTGCCTGAGAGGGTCAAGAGTGGCAAGTACTTTGGCTTCAATTTGATCGATTTCCGACTCATTAATTTTAGCCTTTTCGCTAGTGAAATGATCAGTGCGAACTTTAATATTCTCCACATAAAGGGTCTGGAAAAGTTCCTTGAATTCCCTTCGAGAACCGATTAAGTGGCGTAATACGAGAAAAGATAAAGGAACCGTCACGGAAGAATTCAAGGGCCTAAGGAGATAAGGCTTAACCTGTGGTAAATCAAGAAGCAATCCGATATCTAGTATTGCAAAGCCACGAATCGCACCTATGGCAATCAAAGCAAGGAACTCTCGCTTGGCATTGGAAAGGATGGGCTTGAACTGCATCACCAAAGCAAAAACCATGGCCATAATCAAGTAAGAAGAAACAACAACCAACAACCATTTGGGAATCTCCGCAAAGACTTTGTCAATGGGGGTAGACAAGAACATGATTATTATAAAATGAATCGGGAAGAAGTAAAGGAAATATCTCCATTTCATGAATCCCGCTTTAAGCATCAGATTTCTTTCCCTGCTCCATAGAAGAAAGCTCGCACAATTTGAACTCGTTGGTTCTTATCTTTATGCAGTGGAATATCAAGGTTTTTGCAAATCCGAGCAATAGTCTTTTCGATTGCCTGTTCGCTTACTCCTCGTTCTTCTGCAATCTTGGAAGTGGGGATACCGTCTGCAACAGAAATCAAAATTGCGATCTGGATGTCTGATAGTGATTGAAATTTGTGAGTCTTGGACCAGTCTGCTTTGCGTTTCTTTAAAGGATTTGTGGCCGCCGCGATAATTTGCATGACGATAGTTGACATGCTTTGAAGTTCGCGCTTGTTACTTTAGCAGTACTTACTCCGGCCACTACGTTCAATCTTTGGAGTTTGAGAGCGTCAATTAATGCGACTCGGCTGAAGGCATCGTCCTCAATAACAAGGACTTTGATGGTCTCCACTTGCTCATCATCACACCTATTTTTGGTAATTTTAAAGGTTTTTTGGGGGTAAACCCCTGAAAAGGTTGGGTCATCCCAACCCGAGAATTGAGTGAAATTGAGGGTTTAGAGACCCTAAAGTCGTGAAATCTTGGGAGTTGCAGCTCAAATTGCTTGTAGGCATTACCGCCTTGGCAATCGGCGCACCCACGTATTCGTTTGCTGCGGAAACAATAGGAACCTCTGGAGCTAAAGGTCCAGTCTCAGTTGTGAATGGCTCAACTTCTACTACCAAAGCTACAACAACAAAAACATCAGGTGTAAAAGGGCCGGTGCGCGTAAAAAGTACAACCACATCAACCTCCAGTAGCTCGTTATCATCAAATGTCATTGTTGTAACGCCAACAAAAGTTACGTCAAGTAC
>RHAY01000014.1 GCA_010031285.1 Methylophilaceae bacterium
GTGAAATCATTAATGGCAAAACAATTCAATCTGGCGATGCAGTGATTGGCCTTGCTTCTAGCGGAGCTCATTCAAATGGATATTCTTTAATTAGGAAAATTATTAGCAAGGAAAAAGCTGATTTTTCAGGCCCTTTTGATGGAAAGACTTTAAAAGATATTGTAATGGAGCCCACAAAGCTCTACGTAAAATCTATTCTTAAACTTAAAGATACAATTCAAATTAAAGGTATGGCGCATATCACTGGCGGTGGTATTACTGAGAATATTCCACGTATTTTAGGGGAAGACTTGATGGCAGAAATTCAATCATCAAGCTGGCCATTACCAAAACTTTTTCAATGGCTTCAAGAAAAAGGCAATATTCCTAAGATGGAGCTTTATCGAACGTTTAATTGTGGAATAGGTATGGCTATCGTCATTGATCAAAAAGATGTCGCCAAAGCTAAACAGATCTTAAAAGAATCCAATGAGACAGTTTATGAAATCGGCGTCATTAGACAGCGTGAAGCTAATGAGCACTCTACTAGGGTGATTTAATCTAGATATGAAAAAATCATTGCCATCCAAAAAGTGGCTAGTATTTTTTTCTTTTTTATTTGAGTCATTAGCTTTTTCAAAAGAACTCCCCTCTAATTTAGAGTTGAAATATGATCTCACTCAGAGCGGAGAGCTTCTGGGCACTGTCACTGAGAAATTTGTGACTGATGAAACTGGAAGATACCGCATTGAGAGCGCTACAAAAGGTATTGGTCTTTATGCATTATTTGGAGATCGTGTGTTGATTAGTGAAGGTATTATTTCGCCTGAGGGCTTAAGGCCAAAGCACTTTGAAGTTCATCAAGGAAATAATACTAGCAAAGATGCAATTGTTGATTTTGATTGGGATAATCAAGTATTAATTACCCGTTATAAAGGTAGCGAAACAAAAGAGGCTATAGAAAATAAAACACAAGATTTAATCAGTTACTTGTATCAACTCAATTATGAAAATCTTGAAGAGCCTATAATTGAATTTGTAGCTGCTTCAGGTAAAAAGTATAAAAAATATCAATTTAGGATCACTGATAAAAAAGTATTACTTTCGTTAGGTGATATAAATTTTGAGACCACTTCTATTCAAAGTCTTGCCGAACGGGATGGAAAGCCAGAAATTCAGTTATGGTTAAATAATAAACTTTATAAATTACCAGTTCGTATTCGTTACCAAGAAAAAAATGGTTCAATACTGGAGCAAAATTTGATACAGGCAAACATAGACCTCAATGGCATTTAACGTCATAAAAAAATTACTAAAAAGTAATCATGTAAAATTTTTGTTAGCTATTTTTGTTTCAATCTTAATTCATCTTTTTCTGCTGGGCGGTATTGATATATACAACCCTTTTTTTTTAAAAAATTCAGATAATCTTAATATTGTTATTGAAAGTCATCTTGAAAGCCCTATAAAAAATGAAGAGGTAATAAAAAAGAAAAAAGTACTTAATCATAAAAAAAATAGGCAGATAGATAATGGCTCGAATGCAATAAAAGACAAATTAACAAAAGATTTTAATCAAAATATACAAAATAATGACCTAAATGAAACTATACAAAGTAGCGAAAAAAAAGACATTCAATATAAAAGAGTAGTGATTGATTATGATGTCAGAAGAAGCTTGGATAGTTCGCCTGTGGGGGCGGCAAAGACTTCGTATTTATTAGATCAAGATAATCACTACAGTATTAAAAATGAAGTTGAAGCAAAAGGCTTTGTTTCACTTTTTTATTGGAACAAACTATTACAAACAAGCGACGGATTGGTTACAGAAGATGGATTAAAACCAATAAATTATCGTTATCAATTTGGTAGCAAAATAGATAATCTAGCAACCTTTGATTGGGACGGTAAGAAAATAATTACTTCAATAAGCGGAAAAGTGAATGAATTTGACATTCTTGAAGGATCGCAAGATATGTTAAGTTTCATGTATCAATTTATGTTTGAGCCCCCTCTAACAAAAATGAAAATTTATATTACAAATGGAAAAAATTATAAGCCATATGATTATGCATATATTGCAGATGAGGTTGTTGAGACTGAAACAGACAAGTTTTTAACTTTGCATATAGCTAAATTTAATTATAACAATGAAGAAAGAATTGATTTGTGGCTTGCAAAAGATTACAAATATCTTCCAGTCAGAATAAGAAAGACAGAAAAAGATGGAAGCATTTTAGATCAGTCAGTAAAAAAAATTGAAACTGAAAGTCGAGAGCCTTAAATATGTTAACCCTAAATTTGATACAACACTGCGCAAATATCTTGGGTGAAATATTAGACTTTCTTGGTCCCGCTGATGTGAAATTAAGTAATTACTTTAGAGAACATGGCGAGCTAGGACAAAAAGACAGGGCAGAAATTGCTGAATGTATCTATGGCATTATTAGGCGATTAAGATTTTTAAAAAAAATAAATGAAGATGACAATAATTATAAAAAGCTCGTGATTGCATGGCTAATAAAAATTGAAGGCAGGAGTATTCGTGACTTAGAACATACGTTAAGTAAAGAAGAAATTG
Organism: Methylophilaceae bacterium; assembly: GCA_010031285.1. Taxonomy (GTDB): domain Bacteria; phylum Pseudomonadota; class Gammaproteobacteria; order Burkholderiales; family Methylophilaceae; genus Methylopumilus. The sequence continues at coordinate 2,561 of RHAY01000014.1, forward strand.
AATGGGCTAAATCATTGAAATCAAGAGATGCTGAAAAATTTACATGGCCAGAAAAATTGAGTTTACCCGACTGGCTTTGGGATTTATTGGTTGAACAATACGGTGAAGATGAAGCAATAATTCTAGGCAGAAGTTTTCTTGAGCCGGCTAAGTTAGATATAAGAGTGAATACTATAAAAATTAGTAGAAATGAGCTAATTAAAATGCTTTCACGTGATGTAACTGATATTGAAACAATGACATACTCACCTAATGGTATAAGAATTCCTCGAGGAACATCATTAAGCCGAAACCCGTTATTCGTAGACGGAAAAATAGAGGTTCAGGATGAAAGTAGTCAAATATTAAGTTTTGTAGTGGATGCAAAAAGAGGAATGATGGTTGCAGATTTTTGCGCAGGAGCAGGAGGCAAGAGTCTTGCCATAGGTGCAATTATGAAAAATACTGGACGTATATATGCTTATGATATTTCTGAAAAAAGAATTGTAAATTTAGGTAAGCGATTAAAAAAATCAGGATTGTCTAATTTGTTTGCACAAAAAATAAAAAATGAAAAGGATGCAAAATTAAAAAAATTATATGGAAAATTTGATCGTGTACTTGCTGATGTTCCATGCAGCGGAACTGGAACATTTAGGAGAAATCCTGATTTAAAATGGAAAAATTCTATTCAAGACTTAGATGAGCTTAATGCTAAACAATTGGCCATTCTTGAGGAAGCTAAAAAGCTAGTAAAAAAAGAAGGTCGTTTGATTTACTCGACTTGCAGTCTTTTAAGAAGAGAAAACGAGTTAATCGTTGAAACTTTCTTAAAAAATAATGAAAATTTTAAATCAATTTCTACTGATGATATTTTGATAAAAAATCAAATACCCCTTTCAACTGGCAATTTTTTAAAATTAACTCCAAACAATCATAAAACGGATGGTTTTTTTGCTGCAGTTTTTGAGCGTAAAGATTAAGAAAATGAAAAACACGACAAATCATCAGATTTTAATTGGGGCATTTATTGGTTTGGTAATGGGCTTTTATATCAAATTCAATCCTTCTTTTTTTGGTAGCGATTCAATTATTTATGTAGCTGATCTGATTGCAGATATATTCGTTTCATCTTTAAAGATGATATTGATTCCAGTAATATTCTTTTCCATATCTACCGGTATTGCTAATCTAAGCTCACATAAACAATCATCCCAAATTTGGTTTTTAACATTTTTATTCTTTTTTATTTCCATGGCTCTTGCAATTATATTGGGTCTTGGATCAATGAATTTATTTCAACCTGGACAGGGTATGACTTTGTCAATTTTCAGCGAGCAATTGAGTAATTTTCACTCATCTTCTATTTCACTTCCAGGCTTCATTAAGCAATTTCTTAATGGTATTTTTGTTAATCCATTTAAAGCAATGACCGAAGGTAACATTTTAGGTGTGATTACATTTTCGATATTGGTAGGGCTTGCAATTACTAAAGCAAATAAAGAATTTTTTGAAGTAAAAAAAATATTCAATGGTTTGCTGGGTATTAGCATGAAGATCGTATCTTGGATTGTAAAATTTTCACCTTACGGTATTTCAGCTCTCATTATTAAATTAATTGTTCAGCAATCGCCGGATTTATTTTTCACTTTATCAAAATTTATAATGGTGATTATTGGTATGACACTTTTCCATGGAATAGTTGTTTTACCTTTGCTGCTTTATTTTTTTACAAAAATAAATATATTTCACCTATGGCAAGGTGCCAGGGAGGCAATTTTGACCGCTTTTGCAACTAGTTCGAGTAGCGCGACAATTCCAATCACTCTAAGAGCTGTTGAAAATAATTTAAAGGTAAAATCTGATATTGCAGGATTTGTTATCCCCATAGGGGCAACGATGAATATGGATGGAACAGCACTTTATGAGGCATCTGCTGCCTTATTTATTGCAAATCTTTCTGGAATTGACCTGGGTATAGGACAACAAATCATTGTTTTCTTTACTGCCATGATTGGAGCAATTGGTGCCCCTGGAATACCAAGTGCCGGTATGGTAACTATGGCTATGGTATTGCAATCAGTAGGCCTTCCTTTAGAAGCGCTTGCGATTTTATTGCCAATTGATCGTCTGCTTGATACGTTTAGAACTGCAGTGAATGTGGAAGGAGATGTTGTCGTAAGCTTAATTGTGCAAAAAATAATTTATAGAAATTAATTTTTATTTATTAATTTGTCAAAACAATTTTTTATTTTATCCCATTCAAAATAAGGACCTGGATCAGTTTTTCTTGATGGAGCAATGTCCGAGTGACCTACAATATCTTTAATAGGGTATTTGTTGATTAAGGATTGAATTAGTTCTTGCAAGCCAATGTATTGTTTACTTTCAAAAGCATCATAATCACTTCCTTCTAGCTCAATACCAATTGAAAAATCGTTACAATTTTTAATTTCATTCCAGCTAGATTCGCCAGCATGCCACGCGCGGTTTAGACATGATACAAATTGAAAAAGCGATCCATCGCGTCTAATTAAGAAGTGAGAAGATACTTTTAAATTTGAAATAGATTTAAAGTATTCATGATCGTCAGGATTAAGTTTGTTCGTAAATAGCTCAATAATATTATTTCCCTCATAATTTCTGGGCGGGAGACTAATATTATGAATTACAATTAAATTAACATTTGAGTTGCTGGGCCGGTCGTCAAAGTTGGGTGATAATACGACCTTTGCTTTATTCGCAAATCCGGCATCATTTATTACTATAGGGGTAAGCATTGTTAATCTATGCGTTATTAAAGTTAAAGGATTGAAATGATTTTCTTAAAATTATGTTTCATGTTACTCGTTATTCTAGTCTCAGCTGAGATATTTACCAATGCGCTTGAACATTTAGGAGAGAAATTAAAAATTTCTGAAGGCGTAACAGGATCAATCTTTGCAGCAATTGGAACTGCACTTCCTGAGACTTTGGTTCCACTACTGGCAATTTTATCTTCACATGGGGATCTTGAAACTAATCACCAAGTTGGCGTGGGTGCAATTTTAGGAGCCCCTCTTATGCTCTCTACTTTGACAATGTTTATTATGTCTGTGTCAGTCTTTAGACACAGAGGATTGAGTGGACATTTAAAACCTGAAAAAACTGGACTAATTAGAGACTTAAATTTTTTCATATTTTCATTTATCTTTGCTGGAATAGCCCTATTTATTCCTCATACTTCTGAGCTTGCTAGAGGGGTAATAGCTTTTTTAATGGTTTTTTCTTATTTCATTTATATTCTAATGACAATTAAAGCATCAAAAAAACTTGTCAGTGAAGGCCACGCTACCGAAGCATCAAGCCCAATGTTTATGGAAAGAATTGGATGTCCAAATAATTATTTAGTTATTTCTATACAGCTTCTTATAGGCTTAGCTTTGTTGATATTCGGAGCAAAAGGTTTTATTTATGGCATTGAAGAAGCTTCATCTATTTTAGGAATTTCTGCTCTAATTTTGTCTATGCTAATTATTCCAATAGCAACCGAACTTCCAGAAAAAGTGAATAGTATTTTTTGGATACGTAAAGGTAAAGATACCTTGGCATTTGGCAACATAACCGGTGCCATGGTATTTCAGGGAACACTTCTTCCAGCGATAGGCATTCTATTGACCCCATGGGAGCCAAGAAAAGAAGTTTACTTGTGTGTTTTTATAACACTTATTTCTTCCTTATGGATTAGAGTTCTTATTCAAAAATCAAACATAAAAGTTTGGCATTTGGGTTTAAATGGAATTTTTTATTCTATATATCTTTATATTGCCCTTCATTGATTTAGCATTCATTTGTGAATAAAAAAAATCCCCCACTGATAAGACTCTACGGATCTTTAATTTATGAGTTATTCGCGCTTGTGCCGTTATGGATGATAGCAGGCTTTATTTTTATATTTTTTTTTGATGGGTTTTTTGGAGTATACCAAAGGCTCATTTTTCAAATTTATTTATGGCTGATTTCTGGGATTTATTTGACCTATTGTTGGACAAGGTCTGGTCAGACTCTTGCAATGAGGGCATGGAAATTAAAAATAACATCTACTCGCGGACTTTTAACTTCTCCATTAGCATGGAGACGCTATATATTTGCAACTTTTGGAACTCTCCTAGGGGGCGTGAGTTTTCTATGGGCTCTTACGAATAAAAAACATTTTTATCTTCACGATCAAATTTTAAAAATTTTTTTCACTGATGTTCGGTTTTATAAATCATCATCACCCCAATTGAAAAGAAAATAAGGGTAGGTATTACGGCACACGAAAGTGGCTGCCAATCATTAAGAAGTCCAATATATCTAAAAGATGAATTCATAATCTGATAAAAGATACCAATAAGAATACCCAAGAATATTTTAAGATTTTTACCACCTGAGCGTTCCTGGAAAAAACCAAATGGAATAGCGAATAAAACCATTGCAATAGATGCCAACGGATAAACTAATTTTTCCCATAAAGCGACTTCATACCTCGTTACTTTTTGTTTATTATTTTTTAAATAATTAATAAAATTGATAAGGCTTAATGATGACATCTTTTCTGGAGAAACCAGGAGGACATTCATCATTTCAGGTTTAATGAGTGATTTCCAATTTGCGCTTTTAAGCGAATTCGTAGAAATCTTGTTTTGATCAAAGATTGTTTGATTGATTTCATCTAGCTTCCATGCAGATTCTTTAAAGCTACCTTTTTTAGCATTCGTAATTGCTCTTAAGCGAAAAGTTTTATCAAACTCATATATGTGAATGTCAGATAAACTTGAATCAGGCAAAACATGTTCTACATTAATAAAACTATTATTATCCTTTATCCACAAACCTGATTTAAATTCTTGCGTGACAATTGCATCTTTGGCTGTAATTTTTATTTCTTGAGCTTTCTTTTCTGTTATTGGAGTGACAAGGTCTCCTACAGCGAATGTAAATAATGTAAAAAATAATCCTGTAAAAGATAATGTGAACGCAATACGTTTTATTGAAAATCCACTTGATCGAATAACAGTAAATTCTGAATTTTCAGAAAGCTGTCCCATGGCGTACATTGATCCAATAAGCACTGCTATAGGGACGATTTCATAAACATGCCCAGGAATGCTAAGAACAACATAACTAAAGACACTGAGTAAATTATATGTACCTTTTCCTAAATCATTCATTTCTTGAATGAAATCAAAAAAAGTAAAGATGCCAATTAGGCCAACCATAATCCAGAATATAGGAATTACTAGCTCTAAATTAAGATATCGATTTAAAATTTTCATTTTTTATCTATGATATTTTTTAAGCTGAACAATGGCTGGTTCATGGAACGTCTATAGGTCAGATAAATGGCTGCCAATAAAAAAATTAAGTGAATTGGCCAAAAGCCAACAACTATACTTACTTTTTTTAGGGTAATAAATGTATTCATGATGGCTAAAAGATTGTTGTAGATTATAAAAATAAGCACGGCAAATATAATATTAAGTGATCGTCCTGCACGAGGATTTGTAAAGCTCAAAGGAATAGCTAAGAAAATTAATAGAATACATGAAATAGGAGATGCAATTCTCCATTGAAACTCTAAACGATCTTCGAGTGCATTCGATTTAATTACATCAGAAAGTTTTTTACTATCAATACTTTCTGTGTAGGGTTCAACTGGTTGCTGCGCTGTCAAAATACCATATTGATCAAACTCTGTTGTTGAAAATTCTTTTGTGTTTGGAACGCCCTCGTATCGGCGGCCTTTTTGCAAAATAATATAGTTGTCACCTTTGCTTGAGATTTCCCGATGGCCATTGTTAGCAATGACGACTCCTAATTTATTATGTTGTTTTGTTTGTACAAATATATTTTTTACAGCGCTTCCTAGCTCGTCAAAGCTTTCAACATAAAATACACGATCAGAACTTTTTGATTCTTTAAATGTCCCTGGATTGAGTGTCGACAATTCATCACGACTTTTTAATTGGCTTTTGTATTGATCAGCTGTTCTAACAGCCCAGGGATTTAGAAAAAGAGAAAGAAAAGTCACCATAATGACAGCTGGTAGAGCGAATGAAGTAATAGGCTTAATAATTTTGGCAAGACTCATACCCGAGCTTAGCCAAATAATCATTTCATGATCTCGATACCACCGAGATAGAGTAAGAAGCACCGCTAGAAAAATGGAAAGAGATAACAGGAGTGGGGAATATTTAATTAGGTTCAGACCAAGAATTGTTTTTATAGAGTCATTGGGTATATAGCCCTTAGTTGCAAATCTAAGATAAACTGTAATTCTTTGGGCCATGACAATACTTATAAGTATTAAAAGTGCCGTAATTGAATTAGTTAGCAGTTCTTTTTTTAACGAGGTTTTAAATAACATTGATTTTCCCGTTTTTAAAATTCGAGAATATTTAAGGAATATATATGAAATTTAGCATAAAAAGCGATCAGCTGGACAAACAACGCTCAGATGTATTGGTCATGGGTGTTTATGACTCACTCAAACTTTGCTATGACAAATTGTCTTTAAGCGCATCTACTATTAGCCATATTGCTTCAATATTAAAACATGGCGATATGAGTGGCAAAGCAGGTTCTTCACTTATTTTATATAACGTTCCTGGGATAAAAATTCCAAAAATACTTCTAATAGGTCTAGGCAAAGAAAAAGAGCTTGATGGGAAAAAATATCGTGCTGCAGTAAGGGCTATGATTCATGAGCTTAAGAGAATGGATGTTAAAACTATCACATCTCTCCTTCAAACTGCTTCAATTAAGGAAGCTGACATAGCATGGAATATTGAGCATTTTATTAGTGAAGTTATGGATGCGAGTTATGAATTCGCTGAACTTAAAACGGTTAATAGAAAAACCAAAAAAACTTTTGATATTTTTCTGATAGTAGACAAAAAAAGTCAGAAAATTGCAGAAGCAGCCTCAAAAAAAGCTTTTGCCTTAGCAAAAGGAATTGAGCTCACAAAAACTCTTGGCAATCTTCCGCCTAATATTTGCACGCCAACTTACTTAGGTAAAAAAGCTCAAGAAATTGGAAAAGAACATGGTATGAAAATTGAAGTTTTGGATCAAAAGCAAATTGAAAAATTAAAAATGGGTTCTTTTCTTGGCGTTGCGAAAGGAAGTAGGCAGCCACCAAAATTTATTGTGCTTCAACATAGTAAAGGTAAAAAAACGCAAAAGCCTATTATTTTAGTAGGCAAAGGAATTACATTTGATGCAGGTGGCATATCAATTAAACCTGCCGGTGATATGGATGAAATGAAATATGACATGTGCGGCGCAGCTAGTGTGCTAGGTACTTTTAAGACGATTGGTTTATTAAATCTCTCTGTGAATGTCATTGGAATAATTCCAACATGTGAAAATTTGCCAGATGGTTTAGCTTTAAAACCCGGAGATATCTTAACGAGTATGTCAGGACAAACAATTGAAGTATTAAATACTGACGCTGAAGGTCGATTAATATTGTGTGACGCACTAACTTATGCGGAGAGATTTAATCCAGATGTTGTAATCGACATTGCTACTCTTACGGGTGCTTGTGTAATTGCATTGGGTCATCATGCTTCAGGGTTATATAGCAATGACGATAGACTGGCAAAAGATTTAGAGTCAGCAGGACAGATATCTATGGATCGAGCATGGCGTATGCCATTATGGGAAGACTATCAGTCCCAGCTTGACAGTAATTTCGCAGATATGGCTAACATTGGTGGTAGAGCAGGGGGCAGTATTACTGCAGCATGTTTTTTATCTAGATTTGCAAAAAAATATAAATGGGCTCATTTGGATATTGCGGGCACTGCATGGAAATCTGGAAAAGCCAAAGGTGCTACTGGCAGGCCAGTCGGATTATTAACCCAATATATTTTAAGTAAAATGAATTAAGTTTTCATGACCTATATAGATTTTTATTTTAATGTAGAAAATAAACTCAATAAAATTCATGAAATATTAGAAAAAGAAATTTTTCGCAAAAGAAAAATCTTTATAGCAGTAAATGATTTAAATGGTGCCGAAGCATTAAGCGATTTTCTTTATACAGCTTCAATCACTTCGTTTTTACCTCACATGATAGGACATCATGAAGAAAAAGCCCCTATTCACATTGGCTGGGATTATAAATCTGTGAGCGATGATTTTATGATTAATTTAAAGTCAGACATTTCACCTTCTTTTTCTAGATATTTAAGGCTTATTGAGAT
>RHAY01000131.1 GCA_010031285.1 Methylophilaceae bacterium
AGTTCAAGCTGTAGGTAATGGAAAAATTCTCGAAGATGGCAGTGTTAAAAAACTAGACGTCAAAGTAGGTGACAAAGTTTTATTTGGAAAATACGCTGGCCAAGCCGTTAAAGTTGATGGTGAAGAGTTACTTGTGATGCGTGAAGAAGACATCATGGGCATTGTTGAATAAAGCCTTAAACATTCATTAATAAATATTTTGGAGAAATAAAAATGGCAGCAAAAGACGTAAGATTTGGTGACGACGTTCGCCAAAAGATGATTACCGGTGTAAACATTTTAGCAAACGCAGTGAAAGTTACACTTGGCCCTAAGGGAAGAAATGTTGTTTTAGAACGTTCATTCGGAGCACCTACAATCACTAAAGATGGTGTATCAGTTGCAAAAGAAATCGAACTTAAAGATAAGTTTGAAAATATGGGTGCTCAAATGGTTAAAGAAGTTGCATCTAAAACATCTGATATCGCAGGTGATGGAACAACCACTGCAACTGTATTAGCCCAAGCTATTATTCGCGAAGGCATGAAATCAGTCGCAGCAGGTATGAATCCTATGGATCTAAAAAGAGGTATCGATAAAGCTGTTGAGGGCGGGGTTGCTGAACTTAAAAAATTAAGTAAGCCATGTACAACAAGTAAGGAAATTGCTCAAGTAGGGTCTATTTCTGCCAACTCTGATCACTCTATTGGGCAAATCATTGCAGATGCAATGGATAAAGTAGGTAAAGAAGGTGTAATCACAGTAGAAGATGGATCAGGCCTAACAAACGAGCTTGATGTTGTGGAAGGGATGCAATTCGACCGTGGATACCTTTCACCGTACTTTATTAATAATGCAGATCGTCAAATTGCATTATTAGATAACCCATACGTTTTATTGCATGACAAAAAAATCTCTAACATCAGAGATCTGCTTCCAGCACTTGAACAAGTGGCTAAATCAAGCCGTCCTCTCCTTATTATCGCTGAAGATATTGAAGGGGAAGCTCTAGCGACTTTAGTAGTCAATAACATTCGTGGCATCTTAAAAACTGTCGCAGTCAAAGCCCCTGGTTTTGGTGACAGGAGAAAAGCAATGCTTGAGGATATTGCAATTCTAACTGGTGGTACAGTAATTTCAGATGAAGTAGGTTTGAAACTAGAAACGGTTAAAATTGAAGATTTAGGTCAAGCTAAAAGAATTGAAGTGGGCAAAGAAAATACCATTATCATCGATGGCACAGGTGACGAAAAAAATATTAAGTCACGTATTGCTCAAATCAAAACACAAATCGAAGAAGCGACAAGCGATTACGATAAAGAAAAACTTCAAGAGCGAGTTGCAAAACTTGCAGGCGGTGTTGCTGTAATTAAAGTAGGTGCAACGACCGAAATTGAAATGAAAGAAAAGAAAGCTCGTGTTGAAGATGCCCTTCATGCAACAAGAGCTGCTGTTGAAGAAGGTATCGTAGCTGGTGGCGGCGTTGCTTTAATAAGAGCTCGTGATGCAATTGCTAAAGTTAAAGGTGAAAATGCAGATCAAGAGGCAGGTATTCGAATCGTACTTCGCGCGGTTGAAGAGCCTTTAAGACAAATCGTTGCAAATGCTGGTGTAGAGCCATCAGTAGTAGTTAATAACGTAGTAGCTGGTAAAGGCAACTATGGTTTTAACGCTGCAAATGAAACTTATGGTGATATGGTTGAGATGGGTGTTTTAGATCCTACTAAAGTTACTCGCTCTGCATTACAACATGCAGCATCTATAGCTGGTCTTATGTTAACCACTGACTGTATGGTAGCTGAACTCCCCAAAGATGACGCTCCAGCAATGGGCGGAGGTGATATGGGTGGCATGGGCGGCATGGGCGGCATGGGCGGCATGATGTAACTCAAACGCATCAATAAAAAAAGACCTCTTAAGAGGTCT
>RHAY01000132.1 GCA_010031285.1 Methylophilaceae bacterium
TTATTTTTACTATAATTTTTCAATGACGCCATTCTAGCATAATTTATTAATGGCACATATTAATTTTCTATATAACCTGTAATTTCAAGGCCAAATCCAATCATACTTGGCATTTTTCTTGGAGTAGATAACAGTTTCATTTTTTTAACCCCTAAATCTACTAATATCTGAGAGCCAATTCCATAATTTCTTAAATCATTATTGCTTTTTAAAGGGGTTCTATTGTCTGTCTTCAAGATATCCAAAAGATCATTAGTGTTTGTATTGTGGTTGATAAAAATCAAGACACCACCATCTTCACTTATTTTTTTTATAGCTTTTAATGCATTCCATGAATGTTTTTTGTCTTCCATATCCAAAAGGTCGATGACCGACAAAGGCTCATGAACTCTTACCGTAGTTTCCTTGTCTTTTTGGATTTCACCTTTTACAAGGGCAATGTGACTTTCTTCTAAAATCTTATCTTTGTATAAGATTAATTTCATTTCACCATAAGGCGTTAAGATATTTTTTTCGATTAATTTTTCGATTAATTTTTCATTTTTTCTTCGATATTCAATAAGATCCGCAATCGTTCCAATCTTAATATTATGTTGCTTAGAAAATTTAATTAAATCTGGAAGTCTTGCCATATTTCCATCTTCATTAAGAATTTCACATATGACTGATGCTGATTCTAAGCCTGCAAGATGAGCAAGATCACAGCCTGCTTCCGTATGTCCAGCCCTCACGAGTACACCACCTTTTTTAGATATCAATGGGAATATATGGCCTGGCCTTACAATACTTTTTGACGTAGCTTTTTTATCTATAGCAGCCTTGATTGTAGTGGCTCTATCATTGGCTGAGATACCTGTGGTGACACCCTCAGCTGCTTCAATAGATACCGTAAAATTAGTCCCTAAGCGAGTTTCATTTTCTTGGACCATTAAGGGTAATTCAAGTATCTTGCACTTTTCTTCAGTAAGTGTGAGACAAATCAGGCCGCGTCCGAATTTAGACATAAAGTTAATATGATCTGAATTAGCAAATTCTGCAGCAAGAACAAGATCGCCTTCATTCTCTCTATTTTCTTCATCCACAAGAATTACCATTCTGCCTTGTTTGATATCTTCAATAATTTCAACTATTGGTCGGATCATTTATTCTTTATTTTCTTTTAATTATGTTTTCGAGGTATCTTGCAATCAAATCTATTTCAATATTGATTTCACTTCCCTTGATTAGATTTCCCAAGTTAGTTTCTTTTAAAGTAAAAGGAATAATATTTACTTTAAATCTATTGTTCTTAATTGAATTTACCGTAAGGCTAACTCCGTTGATCGCAATCGATCCTTTTTCAGCGATAAATTTGAGTAGCTTTTTAGGTGGTTCTATTTCAAGAATCCAGCATTGGCTAGTATTTTTAATACTGGTAATTTTTCCTATACCATCAATATGGCCTGTTACAAAATGACCACCCACTTTTCCATTATATAAAAGTGCACTCTCTAAATTTACTAGAGATTTTTCAGTAAAGGCTATAGTTCTATTTAATGTTTCTTCAGATACATGAAATATAAATTGATTTTTTTGTTTTTTTTGGATGGTAAGGCATACGCCGTTTACCGATATGCTTTCGCCTAGACTCCCTACCTTAATTTGATTTGGTTTATACGCAATAGTAATCAGGGCATCTTTTTTTAAAGATTCAATTTTTTTTATTAAGCCAATGGATTGAATAATGCCAGTAAACATAAGGTGATTTTATCAGATTAGAATGTATAACCCTGATAAAATAAAGCAAATGTCTTCGCTCAATAAATACTTACCTTTTGAACTTTGGATTGCTTATAGATATATAAAATTTAAGCAAAAAAATAGCTTCATATCTTTTATTTCAATGACAAG
>RHAY01000133.1 GCA_010031285.1 Methylophilaceae bacterium
AAGCATCATTATAAATAAAATATAAAGGTTTAAGTAAAAATGGCATTCACGCAAGACGAATTAAAACAACAGGTTGCAAAGGCAGCGATTGAGTATGTGAAGTCTGGCATCATTGGTGTGGGTACAGGTTCCACTGCAAATTACTTCATCGATGAATTAGCAAAAGTAAAACATAAGATTGATGGCGCGGTTGCGAGTAGCGAGGCCTCAGCGGATCGTTTACGCAAACACGGGATTGAAGTTTTTGACCTTAATAGCGTGAATGGCATGGACATCTATGTCGACGGTGCGGACGAAATCACTGAGCACATGCACATGCTCAAAGGTGGTGGCGGTGCATTAACTCGAGAAAAAATTGTGGCAGCGGTGGCTAAGACTTTTATCTGTATCTGTGATGAAACTAAATACGTGCCTGTATTAGGTAAATTCCCCCTACCTGTGGAAGTACTTCCGATGGCTAAAAGCTATGTGGCTCGGGAACTCACGAGATTAGGTGGACAGCCACAATTAAGAAACTTTACGACTGATAACGGCAACGTCATCTTGGATGTGCACGGACTTGTAATTAAAGATCCTGTAGCCATGGAAGCAACTATTAATCAAATCGTGGGTGTAGTGACAAACGGTTTATTTGCAGCAAGACCTGCTAATGTTCTTTTGTTGGCTACAAATGATGGGGTTAAGACTATAAAAAAATAAACTTTTTAAGTCTTAAAAATGTCATATTTAAAGAATAGAATGAAATGTTAAATATTTGTAAGTATCTATAAAGGTTGCGAAATATGGTTACAGAACATAGTTATAAAGAATACGACATAGAATTAGAAGCCGTCAGAGCTAAAGTCTTAAAAATGGGGGGTTTAGTAGAAGAAAATATACTTTCTGCTATTGAATCACTCAAAAAAGATGATGTAGATCTCGCTAAAAAAGTCATAAAGATTGATGATGAAGTAAATAGTCTTGAAATGGAAATTGACGAGGCTGCCTCTCGCATTATTGCAAAAAGACAACCTGCGGCAGGCGACCTTCGCATGATTATCATGATTCTCAAAGCTATTACTGACTTAGAACGCATTGGTGACGAAGCAACAAAAATTGCCCGCACAGCGATTCGCGTGAATGAAAACCCGAACATTAAAAAGCTCAAGATCGGCGAAATCAAACTTATGGTTGAAGCTGTTCATTCGATGCTTAAAACAGTTTTAGATTCTTTTGCAAGACTTGATATTAGTAAGACACTAGAAATAGCTAAAAAGGATGAGGCAGTGGATGATCAATATCGTGCAACAATTAGAGAACTTCTGACTTACATGCTTGAAGACTCTAAAGCCATCTCAGTTTCATTAGAATTACTTGTCGTGACTAAAGCGCTAGAGCGCATTGGTGATCATTGTAAAAATATTTCTGAACATATTGTGTATGCAGTCAAAGGTGCTGATATTAGACATGCAACCATAAAAGAAATTAAAAAGACGATTGGTGAATAAAATTTCAAAATAAAAAACACTTCATTACGAAGTGTTTTTTTATGCCTATATTTTCTAATTAAGTTTTCGGTGGCACGTACCCAGATGCGTTATCCGCACCCTCACCAAAGAAGTAAGCTTCGGTTTGTTCAGTTAAATATTTCCGTGCAGCAGGATCCACAAAACTTAATCGGTTCTCATTCACCAACATCGTTTGATGTTTAAGCCATCCTGCCCAAGCCTCTTTAGATACGTTCTCATAAATTCGTTTACCCAAAGGTCCTGGATAAGGAGGAAAGTCCAATCCATCTAATTCTTTACCAAGCTTTACACACTTCACCGTTCTTGCCATAACCAAATATCCTTTAAATTACAATCAATAAATTTATAAACCGTTAAGTTTTAGTATAGCAAAGATGTGATA
>RHAY01000134.1 GCA_010031285.1 Methylophilaceae bacterium
AGCTAATTTAAGTTATTTTTTTGTAGAATTTTTTGTTGCAAGGGAAATAAGCTCAGCATCTTTATTTGCGGATAGTGTCGATTTTCTTGAAGATGCATCAGTCAATAGCCTTATTTTTATTGCAGTCAATTGGACAGTTCAAAATAAAGCAAGATTAGGAAAATGTTTAGCTATTATTTTGGTGGTACCTGCCTTAGCTTTTTTATATACAGCAATTCAAAAATTTTATTTACCTATAATTCCTGAGCCCTCATTACTGTCTCTTACAGGCTTGGGCGCATTATTAGTAAATATGAGTTGTGCTCTTATTTTAGCCCGGTTTAGATATCATCAGGGCAATCTAACAAAGGCTGCTTTTCTCTCTGCTCGAAATGATGCCTTAGCTAATATCGGGATTATTATCACAGGTTTATTAGGCTTTATTTGGCCTTCAATGTGGCCAGATTTAATTGTAGGATTTTTGATTATGGCTATTAATCTTGATGCTGCAAAAGAAATTTGGGATGCTTCAGGGCATCATGGAATAAACTCAAAACCTTAGTGAATATAAATGATGTGATTATTTTAAGATAAGGAACAAAGAATAAATTATCTTGTCCTAACACTATGAAATTAATTTACATCCTATACAGCTTATTTGCGATTTTGAGTTTAAGTGGTTGTCAGCATCTTTCAGAGAAAAATCCTACACTCAAAGCTGAGCTTACTGTATTTCATGAGATTCCAAGCGATTTTAAACCATCAACGATTGCTATTGTACCTTGGCATCAATCTCAAAAAAATTCATTAGAGTTTAAAAATTATGCAGCAATTTTAAAAGACCGCATAGAGAAGTTGGGCTTTATAGTTATTGACCATCAAAAAAAACCAGAACTTCTTCTTTTTTTTGATTATGGAGACGATAATGGAAAAGAGATGACTGAAACATACACAGTACCTGATTTTGGCATGATTGGTTATACAGGCTATTCCATGAATTCTTGGGGCATGTATACTGGACTCCCTATGTATGGATACCGCGGCTATCAAACTCATGTAAACAAATACACCTTGTATACAAGACATATATATATTGATATAGCAAAGCCTAAATCTAAAGATAAAGAGCTCGATAAAATATATGAGGGCAGTCTAAGAAGTAAAGGCACATGTTCAAAGCTTACTGTGACAATCCCATATTTAATTGATATGTATTTTAATAATTTCCCCGGAAAAAATAGCGAGACTCAATCACTTGAAAAATCATGGAATGGGGTTTGCTAATTTTTTTAATGAAATATTTCACTCTTAAAAAATTATTTACTTTTCTGCTTTTTCTTCCAATTCTATCCTTTGCAAAAGATTGGAATTTTGATGTTCTTATGGACGGTAAATTAATTGGAGAGCACACTTTTCAACTTAAAGAAGAAGGTAAATTTTCACAGCTTGCAAGTCATGCACAATTTAAAGTAACCCTTTTATCCATTCCAGTTTATAAATATAAGCATATATCTCAAGAGATATGGAATAAGGATTGTTTGTACGCTATTGAATCTTCAACTCAAGATGGTGGAGAAGATTACAAAGTCTTAGGAAAAACTGAGGCTAATGCTTTTAAATTAATTGAGCCTACTAAAGAAACATTTGTAGCCGATTGCCCAATGACATTCAGCTATTGGAACCCTATTATGTTAAAGCAAAAGAAACTTTTAAATGTTCAGACGGGAGAATATACCGAAGTTTTGATAAAATATTTGGGTAAAAAATCTGTCAAAGTTAAAAACGAAAATATAGATGCCGATTCATATCAAATTTTAGGCCCTAAAATTAATATACAGTTATGGTACAAAGAAAATACGGATTGGGTGAAGTTAGAATCCATCACGCCTGATAATCATCATATTCTTTATA
>RHAY01000135.1 GCA_010031285.1 Methylophilaceae bacterium
AGGGAGCTTAAGGCTCCTTTTTATTTTTAAGCTATGATTAAACGCATATGATTCCAGAGTCATTCATTCAAGAACTTTTAAATCGAGTCGACGTGATTGATGTCATCGATAAAAGTGTGCCTTTAAAAAAAGCAGGTAGTAACTATGTCGCTTGCTGTCCTTTCCATCAAGAGAAGTCTCCTTCATTTACAGTAAGCCCTTCCAAACAGTTTTATCACTGCTTCGGTTGTGGTGCGCATGGCTCTGCTTTAAGTTTTCTTATTGAATATCAAGGCATGAGCTTTGTGGATGCGGTGGAAGATCTTGCTAAATCAGTGGGCTTAACCGTTCCCCAAGATACACAAAAAATTTCACCTGAAACTAAAGAGAAAAATTTAGCTTTAGGTGAGGCATTACACATGGCCTCCCAATATTATCAAAGCGCTTTAAAAAAATCAGAACGTGCCATTGAGTATTTAAAGAAACGTGGTCTGACAGGACAAATCGCTAAAACATTTCAATTAGGTTACGCACCTCAAGGTTGGCAAAATTTAGAAAGCGTATTTAAAAAATATGATGATGAAGCACTTAATATTGCAGGCCTTGTTTTAAAGAACGATCAAGGTAAACGCTATGATCGTTTTCGTGATCGCATCATGTTTCCTATTCACAATATGAAGGGTGAAATCATTGGCTTCGGGGGGCGTGTGATTAATCCTGACGATACACCTAAATATTACAACTCACCTGAAACTCCACTCTTTCAAAAAAGCCAGGAGCTCTACGGTCTTTTTGCAGCGCGTCGATCCATTCGTGAAAAAGGTTGTGTGCTTGTTGTGGAAGGCTATATGGATGTAGTAGGTCTTGCACAATTTGGTGTGATGAATGCGGTTGCAACATTAGGTACAGCGACATCTGCATTTCACATTAAAAAATTGATGCGTCAAACTGATACGATTATTTTTTGTTTTGATGGCGATCATGCAGGTAAAGCGGCAGCATGGCGCGCTATGATGAATGCACTTCCAAGCTTGAATGATAAAGTCGTTTTGAAATTCTTATTTTTACCTGAAGAGCATGATCCGGATAGTTTTATTAGAGCGCACAGTAAAGAAGCTTTTGAATCGATGATGCATGATGCGATGCCTTTGTCACAATATTTAGTGCAACATTTAACGGAAAAAAATCATTTAGCGACGCAAGAAGATAAGGTGAAATTTCTCAATGAAGCCGAACCTATTTTAAAAGAAATTACCGCACCTAAATTAAGCTTACTTTTACGTAAACGTTTTGCGGAATTACTTCGTTTGAATGACAAAGAAATGGATCAATTGCTTTATGTGGCCCAACCTCAAATGCAAACGAATAAAACTAATATCAAAACAAAGGGAAAACTCCCTTCTTCAATTAAACGTAAATTTATTTTGCTTCTTATTTTAAAACCTCATCTGGCCATCACTGAAGATTTAGCCCTAGCCCAAAGCGATAGCTTTGAAGATGATTTACTTAAAAAAGTCTTAGCACTTACTTTAAATCAACCGGAATCGAAACCTTCTTCCATTCTTCATGGTCTCAAATCACAAGTAGATAGTGTCATGATGGATCTCGTCAATGAAGAATTAACTCATTTTGATGATCAAATCCATTTTGAGTCTGAAATCGAGGGGGCAAGGAAAGTATTGCTCGAGCAAGGAAAGGCGTCTAAAACCAAAGCCCATTTTAGTGCTTTAAAGGATAAACCTCTCAGTAGCCTAACCGAGGAAGAAAAAGAGCATCTTAAAACGCTTACTCAAAGACCTAAAACACTCCCTAAAACATGACCTTTCATTGACCAAAAAGGTCCTTTTTGGTACACTTAAAGGTTACGCGTTTATTTATATTTTGTTGATTTATAAGGCAAAATAAGCCCT
>RHAY01000136.1 GCA_010031285.1 Methylophilaceae bacterium
AAGCCTGTAAATATTAAGAAGGGTCAATTTTTAGCGCCAGGTGATATGAAACAAGTTGTCACAAAAGCTAAAGAAGCTAACGGCGGCCTTGATAACATCCTGGTCTGTGAACGAGGCGCATCCTTTGGTTACAACACGCTGGTTTCAGATATGCGAAGTTTGTCTATTATGCGCGAAACGAATTGTCCTGTTGTATTTGATGCAACGCATTCAGTTCAACAACCTGGCGGTCAAGGCGATAAGAGTGGTGGACAAAGTGAATTTGTGCCTGTTCTTGCAAGAGCTGCTGTGGCGAGTGGTATCGCAGGTATTTTTATGGAAACACACCCTAATCCTAAAGAAGCTTTATCTGACGGACCTAATGCATGGCCACTTAAAAGAATGAAAGCACTGCTTGAAGTCTTAGCTGAAATTGATCGATCAGTGATGTTATCAAGGCCGCCGTTAGCTTCTTTAGCTTTTGTGACAACTTGTTTCATATCACCTGGCGCTAAAAATTGACCCTTCTTAATATTTACAGGCTTACCTGAAGTTGCAACAGCTGCAATAAAATCAGTTTGTCGGCATAAAAAAGCTGGGGTTTGGAGCACATCCACAACACTTGCAACTTGCTTAACTTGAAATTGATCATGTACATCTGTTAAAACTGGGACACCAATTTGCTTTTTCACTTCAGACAAAATTCTTAATCCTTCATCAATGCCAAAACCTCTGAAAGTTTTATTTGAACTTCGATTGGCTTTGTCGTAAGAAGATTTGAAAATAAATGGGATATTAAGTGCTGCAGTTATTTCTTTTAATTGGCCTGCAACATCTAAAGTCATTGCTTCAGATTCAATCACACAAGGGCCTGCAATTAAAAATAATGAATGATTTAATCCAACATCAAAATTGCATAGCTTCATGATGCACTTCCTTTAGATTGTTTATGTTTTAGTGCAGCTTGAATATAGGCTTTAAATAATGGATGGCCTGTTCTTGGATTGGAAGTAAATTCAGGATGGAACTGACAGCCTACAAACCAAGGGTGCTGATCTTGTGGCAATTCAATGATTTCACAAAGCTGCTCAAAAGGTGTTCTAGCTGAAACAACAAGGCCTGCTTTAATTAATTGATCTACGTAATGATTATTTACTTCGTAACGATGTCGATGACGCTCATTCACTTCAGCTCCATAAATTTTATGCGCTAAAGTGCCAGATTCGATTGGACACTTCTGAGCACCCAATCTCATTGTGCCCCCTAGGTCTGAAGAATCATCTCTTTTTTCGATTATGCCCTCAGATGATTTCCATTCAGTAATTAATCCAATCACTTGATGTTGAGTATCTTGGTCAAATTCAGAACTATTTGCATTTTTTAGCATTGCTTTATGTCGTGCAAACTCAACTACAGCTAATTGCATACCTAAACAAATGCCTAAATATGGAATTTTATTTTCACGTGCAAATTGAATTGCTTTAATTTTTCCTTCTGTACCTCGTTTACCAAAACCACCGGGCACCAGAATGGCATCCATATCTGCTAATGCTTTGGTGCCACTTTTTTCAATTTCTTCTGAATCAAGGTAATGAATTTTTATTTTTGATGATGTATGTATTCCAGCATGAATCAATGCTTCTGTGAGTGACTTGTATGATTCAGTCAAGTCTACATATTTACCAACGAATGCAATGTCAACATGATGTTTTGTATGCTTTAATGCATCGGTAATTTTATCCCAACTTGAAAGATCTGCAGGTTTCGCCAAAATATTTAATTTATGGCAAACAATTTCATCAATCATTTGCTGATGAAGTAAGCTTGGTATTTTATAAATAGAGTCTGAATC
>RHAY01000137.1 GCA_010031285.1 Methylophilaceae bacterium
AAAGCATTAAGTTTGTCTGCTATACCCAATACCACAAGCACATCTCCTGAAGATAAAACAATGTCATCTCTAGGCTCAATATCTTCCAACATATTGGGTCGCCTCAAATACTTAAGCTCAACATTAAACATAGTGAATGGAATTTGCATAAGCTTCCAGGAATAAACATGTGATTTTTCATTAATTTCAATCGCATGCAATCTCAATTGAGGCTCTGTTACTTCAGCTTCTGCATCTGACATGCCACCAAAATAGCCTCTAAACATTTTGTAACGTTCTTCTCTAAAAGAACGGATGCGTTTCACAACTCGATTTAAAGGAACACCTAAAACAACAAGCGCATGAGAAGCTAACATTAAACTTCCTTCTAAAATTTCCGGAACAACTTCACTTGCGCCAGCGTTTCTAATATCGTCCATATGTGTATCATCAAGCGTTCTTACAATGACCGGTATATTTTTATACGTATCTTGAATAACATGAAGTACTTTCATAGAAGCTCTAAAGTCTGCATAACTAATTACAAGCGCTTTAGCTGTTTTAATTCCTGCCGCTTCTAAAACGACCCTTCGACTCGCGTCACCATACATCACATGCTCACCACCAGCTGATGCATCACTCACTCGACTTGGATCAATATCGATCGCAATAAAAGGAATATTCTCTTCTTTCAAAAAGCGTCCCAAATATTGCCCGCTTCTACCGTATCCACACAAAATTACATGGTCTTTTAAATTACGGCCTATTGATTGAATTGCTTGAACTGTATCAGCACTATTACGGTTATAGCTTTTTGATAAGTAACGCGCGATACGACCGTTATACTGAATAATAAAAGGAGCTAATATCATCGAAAACAATGAAGCCGCTAGAATTATTTGGAACGCATGAGCTCCAATGACATGTTCTTCTCTCGCGAGAGCCAATATCACAAAACTAAACTCCCCTGCTTGAGCTAAGATAAGGCCTGTTCTTATACCAACACCAATTTCATATTTAAATAGTCGTGTCAGCAGAGTAATCACAAAAGCTTTGAATAAAATAAATCCCAAAGTAATTAAAATGACATATCCAATATTTGAAGCAATTTGATGAAGATTAAGCAACATACCAATGCTGATAAAGAAAAGGCCTAATAAAATATCTCTAAAAGCTGCAATATCTGATTCAACTTGATAGTACTGTCATTGGCGGCGGTATTGTGGGGTGCATAACTTCATTTTTTCTTATTGAAAAAGGATATGAAGTTACCTTAATTGATCAGAATGCTATAGGTCAGGAAGCTTCATGGGCTGGCGCAGGAATTCTCTCCCCTCTATTACCATGGAACTATCAAGACACTGTTAATAATCTTTGTTTTGGAAGCGCTGATTTTTATAAGCAGCTTTCTGTGATCTTAAAAAAAGAGACAGGTATTGATCCTGAATGGATTGAATCAGGCATGTTGATTTATGATATTGATGAAAAAAAACATGCAGTGAGTTGGTGTCAAAAAAATCATATTGAAATTCAAGAAGTGCAGACAGAAAAAATACCATGTTTGCTTTTGCCACATGTTGCCCAAATTAGAAACCCTCGTTTACTTAAAGCTTTAAAAATATATTTGATTAAAAATAATGTTCTCATGATGGAACATCAAAAAGTGAATCCCATTTCCGATTCAAATAATTTTATTAGCTTTCTTCAAACTGATAGCGGCATGAATTTGGAAGCAGATTTTTATGTTGTGGCCTCAGGAGCATGGAGCTCTTATGTTTTAAATGAAGTTGACATGCCAAAAATTAGACCAATTAGAGGACAACTT
>RHAY01000138.1 GCA_010031285.1 Methylophilaceae bacterium
AGTGGTTTTTTGTGGGAAATTTCTAAGTAGAACTAAGGGTATTTAGTAATTTCCCACTTTTTTTGAATTGAATAACTGGGTTGGAATTATGTTTAGAGGCGCTAATCTCTTGAATATCGATGCTAAAGGCAGGATGGCAATGCCGACAAAGCATCGAGAGGTTTTACTCGTCCAATCTTCAGGCGACTTAGTCATCACAGCGCACCCTCATGGATGTTTATTGATTTACCCCCAAATAGCTTGGGAGCCTATCCAGTCAAAAATCATGGCACTGTCGAGTTTCGATAAAAAATCGAGTGCACTGCAGAGATTGCTCGTGGGTTATGCAGAGGACATATCCCTTGATACAGCCGGCCGACTGCTCCTGTCCCAAGTCCTAAGAGAATTTGCAAGCATTGATAAGCAGGCTATGTTGGTAGGTCAAGGTAGCCATTTTGAGCTTTGGGATAAAGAGGCCTGGGATCAACAAATGCAAAATGCCACACAACAAGATGCTTCTAGTATGCCCATAGAGCTTGAAGGATTCTCCCTTTAATGATGCCCCTTAAATCAGTAACTCATGAATCAAGCCCAACATAATTCAAACCATGAGCACATTACTGTCCTTTTACATGAAGCGGTTGAATATTTAGTTTTAAAGAAAGATGGCATTTATGTGGATTGCACCTTTGGGCGGGGTGGTCATAGCAAATTAATTTTAGAAAAGTTAAATCAGCAAGGCAGATTAATTGCGATTGATCGAGATAAAAGTGCGTATGAGGAAGGTTTGAAAATCAAAGATGCCAGATTTGAGATCGTTCACGCACATTTTTCAGAAATTGATGAAGTGTTAGCAGCGAAAGGTATTTCAAAAGTAGATGGCGTTCTTCTTGATTTGGGAATCTCATCACCACAAATTGATGAAGGCGATCGTGGATTTAGTTTTAGATTTGATGCCTATTTAGATATGCGAATGGATCAAACAAAAGGCGTAACTGCTGCTGAAGTCTTAAGGAATATTGAACAAAAAGAATTAGAAAAAATTTTAAAAGAATATGGCGAAGAAAAATTTGCCAGAAGAATTTCGACTGCAATTATAAAAGAGCGGGAAGAAGTAGGTTCGATTGAGACGACAAAACAGCTTGCAAAAATTATCGCTGACCATATGCCTAAAAAAGAAATTGGGCAAGATCCTGCAACCAGAACATTTCAGGCATTAAGGATCTATGTCAATCGCGAATTAGAGGAATTAAAAGAAGTGTTACCTAAGATTTTAGAGCGATTAAAAACAGGTGGCATGATGGTGGTGATTAGTTTTCACTCACTCGAAGACAGAATCGTGAAGCAATTTATTAATGATGAAAAAAATAGAGATACGTTACCTCCTAATTTTCCAATTAGAAGTGAAGATTTACCGAAGCCTCGATTAAATATTGTGACAAAACCTATTAGACCGAGCGTAGAAGAAGTGAAATATAACCCAAGGTCAAGAAGCGGCATCATGCGGGTCGCAGAAAGGACTGCCTATTAAATGACTAGAACAAATTTCATTTTGTATTTTGTCATCTTAATTATGGCGCTCGCTAAAGTTAATGCCGAACATCAATATCGAAAATTGTTTTCTGAGAATGAGCATCAAAAAGATATTGGTAGGCAACTCGATTTGGAATATAGCCAGTTGCAATTAGAGCAAAGCACATTATCCATGCATTCAAAGATAGATGAAATTGCAAAAAAATCATTAAAGATGAAAGAGCCAGACCCTAAAAAAATAATTATGTTGGAGCAGCATTGAGTTTATTTATTAACAATAAAGTTGAA
>RHAY01000139.1 GCA_010031285.1 Methylophilaceae bacterium
TCTATTTCGCCTTGTCGAAACTTACTTTCGATTGAACTCTCCAATTCATTTGCTGCAGAGAGATCATTACTGTCGTTTCTAACCAAATCTCTAGCAATAGTATAATTATCTCTTAATTTTGCTATTTCATTAACAATAGAAGTTTGAATTTTTTCAACTTGTAAGCTTTCAATATCCCTGAGATTTTTTGCTTCCTCAACCAAGAATTTATTTTTCTCGACTGTTGGAATTATAGAGGTTATGCCAAGAACCCATTTGCTGGAGCCGTAATCGAAAATATAAGCTGGTGAAAATTTAATATCAGGGTATTGATTTGCAATATTTAATTTAAGTTGTGATTCTGAAACTGCATATTTTGCTAAGGCAATTCTTAAATCAATTCGGTTAAAAAGACCAAGGTTGATAATGTTTTGTTGGCTCGTTTCGTCATTAAGTACTTTATTAAATGTTTCTATTTGCTCATCAATATTCATTGTCGCTAATATTATTGTGTTAAATTTTTCTGGTGAAAGCCCAATTATTGTGGCTAATTTTGATTTTGTTTCATTGAATTGATACTGCTCTTCATTTAATTTTTGTATATTCTTATTTAGTTCGATTTGATTAAAATTAGCATCTATGGAAGAGCTTAGGCCTTGAGCCTTTCTCTTTTTAATCATATTTAAAATTTCATTTTGTAATCTAATTTCATTTCTTAACATTTGAAGATTCAAAAGTTGTTGTTGATAACGAATAAAATTTTGAGTTAATTCTGTTTTAATATCCCAAACAAGCTTTCTTAGCTCCAATCTTTTAACCAAAGTTTGATTTTTGGCTTTTTCTTCTCGGATCTTAGCTTTGTCTGCTGTTTCAAATAATGTAGTTAAATTTAAACCTATGGCATTTTTAGAACTTTCCGTTTTGCCTGAAGTTTGTTTGCCCGTTTCAAAGCCTAAAGAAGAGGGTGCTTTTATTGGGGCAATGACTTCTTGAATTTTTGCAATATCCCACTCTTTTTTTGCAATTTCGATTTTGGGATTAAAAAAGAGAGCGCTAAGCATAAGTTCATTAAGCCCCCATTCTTTAATGGGTAATTCATTATCTTTAAAACCTTGATTTTGGAGGAACGCCCTAAATGACGGATTTTCTGGATCTTTAGTGACAATCTTTTCTATAATCTTTTCACTTACCAAAGGCCGTTGATCATAATTAATAAAGCTACAACTTGTAAAAAAAAGCACCAGAAAACCAGCCAAAAGCGAAGATTCGAAAAAGCGTATTTTAGATGTCTGGATTTTCAATTTATATCTTAGGTTTGGGTTTAATTAATTTCAAAGAAGTTACGACATCTTAAATCAAAATATCGCTCTATTTCATTGATTCATTGAATTATTCCTTTTCGATAAAGACTAACTTGTTATAAAATTCGCGAGAGTGGCGGAATTGGTAGACGCACTGGATTTAGGTTCCAGCGCCGCAAGGCGTGAGAGTTCGAGTCTCTCCTTTCGCACCAACGATCTAAATTTTAGGGAATTTTAAGTATGGCTACAGCAGTGGAAACATTAAGTAATCTAGAAAGACGTATTACAGTCAAAGTGCCAGTCGAACCTCTTCAAAAAGAGATGTCGAGTCGCTTTCAACGCTTAACCCGAACAGCAAAAGTCCCAGGTTTTAGACCTGGTAAAGCGCCTTTAAAAATGATCGAGCAACAGTATGGCCCCCAAGTAAAAGAAGAGGTCTTTGCAGAGGCGATTGAAACTTCTTTTGGCCAAGCTATACAAGAAAATAAATT
>RHAY01000140.1 GCA_010031285.1 Methylophilaceae bacterium
AGAAATGCAGGAGATTTGATTGCAAAACTTACAATTAATTACAACAGAACAAGGCAAGCTGTAATTACAAAAGAGTTAATAGAAATTATTTCAGGAGCTGAGTCTTTATAGGAGAATTATGGAAAATAAATTTGGAAAAATAGTTCAGGTTATTGGTGCGGTTGTAGACGTAAAATTTGATAAGGATTTACCTGAGATTTTAACAGCTCTTGAGTGTGATAATAATGGATTAAGAGTGGTTTTAGAAGTTGCTCAGCATCTTGGGGAAAATACAGTTAGAACTATCGCAATGGATACAACAGAGGGATTAAAAAGAGGCGATAAAGTTATAAATACAGGAAAACCAATTACAGTTCCAGTTGGTCCAGAAACATTAGGAAGAATTATAAATGTTATAGGGGAACCAATTGATCAAAAAGGACCAGTAAAAACAAAAGAGAATTGGCCGATTCATAGATCAGCACCTGAATATGTTGAACAATCAACTGAAACAGAAGTTTTAGTTACAGGAATTAAAGTTGTTGATTTGCTTGCACCATATTCTCGAGGTGGAAAAATTGGGTTGTTTGGTGGAGCTGGAGTTGGAAAAACAGTTTTAATTATGGAATTAATTAACAACGTTGCAAAAGCACATGGTGGTTATTCAGTGTTTGCAGGAGTTGGAGAAAGAACAAGAGAGGGAAATGATTTGTATCACGAAATGATAGAGTCTGGTGTTATAAAAACTGATGGTCCAGGATCTAAAGCTGCTTTAGTTTATGGACAAATGAATGAGCCACCAGGAGCTAGAGCTCGAGTTGCTTTATCAGGATTAACACTTGCTGAATATTTTAGAGATAAAGAAGGTCAAGATGTTCTTTTCTTCGTTGATAATATTTTTAGATTCACTCAAGCAGGATCAGAGGTGTCAGCGCTGCTTGGTAGAATTCCTTCAGCCGTTGGATATCAGCCAACATTAGCAACGGACATGGGTAATTTACAAGAAAGAATTACAACAACTAGCAAAGGGTCTATTACATCTGTTCAAGCGATTTATGTTCCTGCAGATGATTTAACAGATCCTGCGCCAGCAACTTCTTTTTCTCATTTAGATGCAACGACTGTTTTATCAAGACAAATTGCTGAACTTGGAATTTATCCTGCGGTAGATCCACTAGATTCAACTTCAAGAATTCTTGATCCAAGAATTGTTGGTGAAGAACATTATAGAGTTGCTAGGGAGGTTCAAAAAATTTTACAAAACTATAAATCTTTACAAGATATTATCGCCATTTTAGGAATGGATGAATTATCTGAAGAAGATAAATTAGTGGTATCAAGAGCTAGAAAAATACAAAGATTTTTATCACAACCTTTCTTTGTTGCAGAAGTATTTACGGGTTCACCAGGAAAATTAGTTGATTTACAATCAACAATCAAAGGCTTCGATGCAATTTGTAAAGGTCAGTATGATCATTTGCCGGAATCCGCTTTTTATATGGTCGGAACAATAGAAGAGGCAGTTGCAAAAGCTGAGAAAATGGCAAAAGAAGCTGCAGTTTAATTTAAATGGCAGATAACATTCATTTAGAAATCGTAACTCCAAATCAAGTAGCTTATTCAAAAGCAGTTGATAGCGTCGTAGTCTCAGGCATAGAGGGAGAGATGGAAATATTTAAAGATCATATTTCTTTAATCACATTTCTTAAAGCTGGAAAAATTATTGCAAAAAATGGAGCTAATACAGATACATTTTTCTCTACAGGGGGCACAGTAGAATTTTCTAATAATA
>RHAY01000015.1 GCA_010031285.1 Methylophilaceae bacterium
AACAATATCCATATAAAATTTACAGCCTTGTAACTTCGATTTAGGCAAGTGTTTCGTCGAAGCTTCAATATAACCATTGTGAATATCTATTTTTGCACCCATCGCTTGCAGCCCTTTGATATGAATATCGACAGGCCTTGATCCAATAGCACAACCTCCTGGTAATGAAACTCGAGCTTCACCAAATCGTGCAAGCAAAGGGCCCAAAACAAGAATAGAAGCACGCATTGTTTTTACACGTTCATAAGGTGCATTTTTGTTAGTAATTTCTTTTGCAGTTAGTTCAGTTGAATCATTTTTGAACTTAATATCTACACCCATGTACTTTAATAAAGATTTGGTCGTATTTACATCTTGAAGTTGAGGCACATGTGTTAATGACAATGTGTCTTCAGTCAGAAGGGACGCAATCAGTATTGGTAAAGCTGCATTTTTAGCGCCTGATATTTCAAGTTCGCCGTGAAGGGGGTACTGTCCTTCAATAACCAATTTATCCAAGTTATGAATTAGCCTTTAATAACTTTACTAACTCTCCAGTTTCATACATCTCTTTCATAATGTCAGCACCGCCAATAAATTCTCCTCGAATATAAAGCTGAGGAATAGTCGGCCAATTAGCAAATACTTTGATGCCTTCTCTTATTTCAGGATCTTGCAATACATCAATCGCATGAAAATCAGTATCACATGCGTCTAAAATTTTAGTTGCTAAACTCGAAAAACCACACTGAGGAAATTTAGGACTTCCCTTCATATACAAAACTACATTATGCTCATTGATCGTTTTTTGAATCTTCTCTTGCGCACTCATGATTTGCTCCTCAATATTACGTTTTTAATTGATTCCATTCATTTGGTGTATAAGTCTTCATAGATAAAGCGTGAATCTCACTTTTCATCTTGTCACCTAAAGCATTAAATACCATTTGATGTTGTTTAACTCGATTTAATCCTTCAAATAATCTACTTACAATCGTGCCTTCAAAATGACTACCGTCCTCACCTAAAATCTCGACAAACTCACATTCAAGTTTTTCAAGAATCGATTCTCTAATATCATTAGCTGTCATCTTTTAGCTTCTTAATTTATAGCCGGATTTTAGCATTCCTAAGGTAATGGAAGCCAATACAATGAAAAAGAAGGTTACGATTGAAAGGCTTAATAATGGAGCTACATCCGACTGCCCAAAAAAACCGTATCTAAAACCATCAATCATGTAAAAGAAAGGATTAAGTTGCGATACCTTTTGCCAAAAAGGCGGTAAGGAATGAATAGAATAAAATACCCCTGATAAGAAAGATAAAGGCATGATCACAAAATTTTGGAAAGCTGCCATTTGATCAAATCGATGCGCCCATATGCCTGCAATAATTCCAAATGTACCAAGCAATGCACCACCAATTATCGCAAAGCCAAAAATAACCCAAGGGTGCAATATAGGCAAATCTACGTACAGAAGAGCAAATGAATAAATTTGCAATAAAGACATCATGATTAAACCTGGGATAAGAAATGCTGTGTATTCAACATTGTCATAAACTTTTACATGATTTGCTAAGACATGAGAAAAAATAAGCAAATAGAGGACTGCCGTGATTACAGGCGCAGCCACCGTCTGAAAAACCACACGCCAAAATCTCAATAATTCTTTCTTAAGAAGCGTCCATGTGCCTATCAATTCGCTTTTAAAATTTATCATTTTTTACTTCCAGTAAGCTTTAGAAAAACGTTTTCTAAATCAGAGTTAGTAAGTTCCATATCCAGTATTTTAATTTTTGATTTTTTTAATTCACTTATAATAAATTCCACTTCTGTTATTTCTTCAATTAAAAAACTAATCGAATGTTGATCTAAATTTTTCATAAGCTTCTGAATGCTTGCAGGAATTTTTTTACCTTTTAAATCTAAGCGTAAATTTAAATTTTTCGCTGAAAAGCGCTTTAATAAATTTTTTGTTTTATCTAACGCAACAATCTTGCCTTGATCCATCATAGCGACTCGACTGCAAAGGGTCTCAGCTTCCTCTAGGTAATGCGTTGTCAAAACAATCGTATGGCCTTTTTGATTAAGTTTTTTGATGAATTGCCATAGCTTTTTTCTAAGCTCAACATCTACACCTGCTGTTGGCTCATCTAAGACAATGACGGGAGGTTTATGCACAAGCGCTTGCGCTATTAACGCCCTTCTTTTCATACCGCCGGAGAGCATTCTCATATTTGTATTAGCTTTATCTTGAAGATCAAGACCCTCGATGACTTCATCAATCCAATCATCATTTTCTCGACCTTTACCAAAGTAGCCTGCTTGGAATCGAAGCATTTCTCGTACATTAAAAAAAGGGTCGAATACTAATTCCTGAGGGACAATACCAAGTGATCTTCGTGCATTTTGATAATCTTGAATCACGTCATAACCCATCACTTTGATTGAGCCTGAGGAGGGTTTTGCTAGTCCTGCTAGAATATTAATAAGTGTTGATTTACCTGCGCCATTAGGTCCCAAAAGTGCAAAAAATTCGCCCTCTTCGATTGTGAGATCAATGCCTTTAAGAGCTTCTAATTTACCGAAGTTCTTTTTGACATTGTTAAATAAAATGGCTTTTTTCATTGGGATGAATGCAGCAAGTTTCTTAAATGAAATTTAAGAATGCAATCTTAATGGAGGGAAGATACGAGATCTTCCACTCCATATAACTTTGCGAGACTATTTAAATTTTTTGGTAAATTTTTAAAAGTAAATTGTGATTGTGTTTTTTTGGCTTTTCTTTGTAATTCAAAAATCAAACTTAATGTTGAAGTGTCTACAGACGTTACCTTTGAAAAATCAATCGTCGTTTTTTTGTCTAATTTTTGTTTACTAATTAAATCAATAATGGCTGGTATCTTTTCAATTGTAAGATCACCGCTCAATTGCCATTGATTTTTTTCAAAAACGATCATTTATTAGCTGTCGTTTTATCAAAGTTAGCATTCTTTTCAGCAAGCTTTGCAATAAGCGAAGCCATACCATTTTGTCTAATTTCATTTCCAAATTGACCGCGATAATTTGTAACTAGACTCACACCTTCAATGATGATATCGAAAACTTTCCATGAGTTACCGTCTTTCTCAAGCATATAATCAATTGGTAATGGCGGTGCACCTGGTTGTAAAATTTCTGTTTTTACTAAGACTTCCTCATCCGAGGGTTCAAATCTTGAAGGTTTATAATTTAGCGTTTGATCTTTAAATTTTAATAGTGCACTTCCGTAAGTTTTAACAAGCATTGTTCTGAATTCTTTTTTAAATGCATCTTGTTCTTCTTTTGTCGCTCCATTATAGGCTTTACCAAGAACAAGTTTAGAAATACGGTCAAAATCAAAATAAGGAAGGATTTTTTCTTCGGTAATTTTATAAGCTTTTTCTTTGTTACCCGCCTTTAAATCCTTATCTGTTTTTAAAATTTCAAAAATTTCATCGGCTGTTTTTTTAACAAAAAGATCAGGCGCCTCTGCAGCAAAAATACTCAATGATATGAATAAACTTAAAATTACTAATAAAAACTTTTTCATAGCTTTAAAATCCCTTTAAATTTAAATTATTTCTTTGGTTCTTCAGTGGCTTTATTATACAAGAACTGACTGATTAACTTTTCTAAAACAACTGCATCTTGAGTTT
Organism: Methylophilaceae bacterium; assembly: GCA_010031285.1. Classification (GTDB taxonomy): domain Bacteria; phylum Pseudomonadota; class Gammaproteobacteria; order Burkholderiales; family Methylophilaceae; genus Methylopumilus. The sequence continues at coordinate 3,658 of RHAY01000015.1, forward strand.
TAGAAATGCGATCCCCTTCTTTTAAGAAATGATCGTCACCGCCCGCTTCTAGACTAATATATTGCTCACCCAATAAACCAGAGGTATAAATATTTGCAAAAGTATCTTTAGGAAAAGGATATCTTTTATCTATTTTTAGAGTTACAACGGCTTGATAAGCTTTGGTATCAAATTTGATATTATCAATGCGACCAACAACTACACCTGAGCTTTTTACGGGTGCTCTCGGTTTAAGACCTCCAATATTTTCATAATTTGCTGTAACCATATAAGTTTCACCTAGTGAATTACTTGTAAGGTTGCCTACTTTCATTGCAAGGCCCAACAAGGCAGCAATACCAATCGCCACAAATAACCCCACCCAAATATCTAATGTTGTCTTATCCATATTTACTCCAATCCTATATTAATGCGCAATCATAAACGAAGTTAAAATAAAATCTAATCCTAAAACTGTGAGCGAAGAAGTCACTACGGTTCTTGTTGTGGCGCGACTCACACCTTCTGCTGTAGGAGGTGCGTCATAGCCTTCATAGAGAGCTATGATGGTACAAGCTATTCCAAATACAAAACTCTTGATAAGTCCGTTAATTACATCAAATCTAAAATCCACATTGACATTCATTTGTGACCAAAATGCGCCATGATCTACGCCAATAATTGGTACTGCAACTAAATAACCTCCCATGACACCTACCATTGAAAAAATAGAAGCGAGAAGAGGCATTGAGATAACACCAGCCCAAAATCTAGGGCCTATAATTCTTGCAATTGGACTTACAGCCATCATTTCCATGGCAGACAATTGCTCAGTAGCTTTCATTAAACCAATTTCAGCAGTAATAGCAGTTCCTGCTCTACCTGCAAATAAAAGTGCTGTAACAACGGGGCCGAGTTCTCTTAATAAAGCGAGCGCAACTAATACACCGATAGATTCTGAAGAGCCATATTTTTGTAATGTGTAATACCCTTGTAAACCTAATACCATACCTACAAAGAAAGCAGATACTACAATAATAATTAAAGACATCACACCAGTAAAATATATTTCACGTATCGTCAAATGAATACGTTTAAAACTCTCACCTGAGTAAATTAAGGTTAATAAAAATAATCGCGTAGCAGAGCCCAAACGCCAAATTCTTGAAGTAACTTGATTACCTAGATTGCTTAAAATTTTAAAAATTGGATTCATAAATTAAATGGGCTCATAAATATCTTTTTTATAACTTGGTGCATTGTAATGAAATGGAACGGGGCCATCTTTTTCCCCATGCACAAATTGATGCACAAAAGGAAGTTTTGATTTCGACAGCTCTTTTGGTGTACCTTCTGCAGCTACTAAGCCATCTGCAACAAAGTAAATATAATCAGCAAAAGAAAAGGCCTCTTCGACATCATGCGTCACGATAATTGAAGTTGCTCCTAATGCATCATTGAGTGTTCTGATAAGATCACAAATCACTGCCATAGAAATAGGGTCTAATCCCGCAAAAGGTTCGTCATACATAATAATATCGGGATCTAATGCAATAGCTCTTGCAAGTGCAACTCGTCTTGCCATGCCTCCTGAGAGCTCTGTAGACATAAGCTTATGAGCACCTCTAAGGCCAACAGCATTAAGTTTCATAAGCACCAAGTCGCGAATCATACTCTCTGGTAATTTTGTATGTTCTCTCATTGGAAATGCCACATTGTCGAATACAGATAAGTCAGTAAAAAGTGCGCCGTGCTGGAAAAGCATGCCCATTTTTCTTCGTAATTTATAGATACCTTGCCTATCTTGTTTGTGAACAATTTTGCCATCCACAGCCACCTGACCGGCTTTGGGTTTTATTTGGCCGCCAATTAGACGAAGAATAGTCGTCTTACCGCAGCCGCTCCCGCCCATAATGGCAGTGACCTTACCGCGGGGAAAAACCATATTGATATCTTTGTGAAGCATACGATTGCCGTAGCCAAAAGACAGGTTTTTAATTTCGACTATATTTTTTTGGGCCATATTTTAGATGAAAATTTTAACTAATCATTCTACATGGAATTACAGTTGACCGTAAGAATGCAGCCCTGATAAGAACATATTGACGCCTAAAAAAGCAAAAGTAGTAACAACAAGTCCAATCAGGGCCCACCAGGCTAAAATAGATCCCCTGAGGCCTTTCACGATTCGATAGTGAAGCCAAGCAGCGTAATTTAGCCACACAATCAATGCCCATGTTTCCTTTGGATCCCACGACCAATAACCTCCCCAAGCTTCCGCTGCCCATATAGCACCTAATATCGTCGCGATTGTAAAAAAGATAAATCCGATTGCGATCGATTTATAAATAAGATCATCGAGGACTGCGGATTTTGGCAAATAAGAAGTTAGTATTTTTTTACTTGATATTAAATAAGCAACCGACACCATGGCTGCTAATGAAAACGATCCATAGCCAATGAAATTAGCAGGCACATGTATTTTCATCCAGTAAGATTGAAGAGCTGGGACTAGAGGCTGAACACCATCGGCATGACGATCAAATGTGTACCATAAAATAAATCCTACAGCTGCATTAATCACAATTAATACAAAAGCGCCTAATTTTTTTGTATTAAATTTTTCTTCATAAAATAAATAAAGCAGCGAGGTAATCAAACAAAATAAAATAAAAACTTCGTATAAATTACTGATCGGGATATGTCCAACATCAAGACCTATTAAATAAGATTCATACCATCTGACAAGGAGGCCAATAAAACCAAATAAAACTGCCACAGATGTAAAAGAGGATGCAATATCGTCTATTAGATTATTTTCTTTAAGCAGTCCTAGCCAATACAATAAAAGAGAAAGTACAAAAAATACGTTCATCCACATAATAGCTGATTGACTTGATATCAAATATTTCAATAAGAAGACTTGTTCATTATTATTTAACGCGCCCTGATATAGTTGAATCGCACAAAGACTAGTCACAAAAACTAATATCATGATTTTTTTAAAATGATTCCAACTCCAACCAAGCCAACTAAAAAATCCAACACTTCCGAATAAAATAACTTCTTCGTAAATATCCATATAATTGTGAAATTTTTTTAGTGCATATAGTGCGCCACCTAATAACAAAACAAGATACAAAACATTGAATGTCTGAAATGTGGCCTTAGAAGATTTAAATAATTTATTGAACATATTTCACCTAATTAATGAATAATTTTCTTAATTTCTTGAATTAACTTCCTGAAGTCATTTTCAAAATCGATATTCTTACGATTCGAGCTTAATGCAAGTATAACCCCGCCTTTTGCTTTAATAAGTAACCATAATTTTCTCTCATGTAAATAAATCATTGAAAAAATTCCGAGCACTAAACTTAACGATCCAAGATAAACCCAAAATTGCCCAGGCGACTTAGTCAATTGGAGTCCGCTTGCTTCTTTTTGTTCATAACTTATTAATTCAAAATAATACGGCACACCATAAAAAAACATATCACTATATGCATTTAGCGCGTCTTGAATAAATATAATTCGTGATTGATTGAGCTCTTTATTTGGTAAATTTAATCGATCTTTGTAGATTTCGCTTGACGCAATATCAATTATTTTTAAGTACGTTTGCACTGCTTTTTGTTTTTCATTATCTGGAATATTTTTATCTACATTTTCAGCAATTTTTGAAAACCCACCTTGCGCAAACAAGATCATTAATTTAATAACACTCTTTTCAAAAGATTCTTTGACCTCATTATTTTTGTCTTCGCTCGCCGATTGATTTGCCATTTTTTTTGCAACAGCCTCAATCAATGTTTTATTTTGAAGTGCATCTTTAAATAACATAAATTCCTCAATAGACCCTTTTGCATCTGCAGGAATTTTTAGATATTTGAATTCTTCTTGTGGAGTTTCTCGCATACCGCTTATAAAAAAAGAGCGCCCATCAATTGGCATAGCATATTGATATGTAAGATATTCACGCGCTTGCCCTGCATTGTTTCGAACTTTATAAGTGACGCTGGGGCCTACATTTCGTGGCTTTTCTTTTTCGCCTTCTTTTAAGTGCAATACATTGAATTTTTTAAAATCATTAAATTCGTAGGTGATTTGATCTTTATCTAATTTCACTTTATCAAAAATTTTCCCCTCTATTTTTTGCGAGTTGCCGGGGTTGAGTAAGCTTCGTAATTTAATGTTTAGTCTTGTACCTCCATCTTGAAAATCTGATTGATATATCGCAATGCCCTTATAGGTAAAAGGATGATTAACGCTAATCGTCTTTGTGATATCTTGAGAAAGTTCGGGATCAGAAATTATCAAATCGCTTTCAAAAGATTTTGGCATGCCCGTTGAATAATGATTTATCCTAAAATCTTTTAAGGTTATTTTAAAAGGTAAATCTTGAACAAGATATCCATCTTTCATTCTGACAAATGCAACATTGTCTGAAGAACCCTCAGCAAGTGTCATATTTGCTCTAAATGAGGTGTTACTGATACCTAATCGACTTACTTCTGGAACTTTTGAAGCTGGCAAATCTAATGTTTCTATTTTTTTATAGCCAAATATTTCTTGGGCTTTAAAAATCAAATTACCATCTAATAACCCGCCTAAACAAATCACTACGACGCCGATATGCGTCAAAATATAACCTAAGCGCTGATAGTTCCCCTTTTTAGCAATAATTAAAACATCGCCATTTTCTTTGGATTTTTCTTTGATCTTAAATTTAGCTTCTTTTAAGTAATAAAGAATTTTTGAGGTGTTAACACTTTTTTTATTTTTTATAACAAGATGATGTGAAAATGATAAAAGCGATTTTTCCTCTAAAGAATCTTTAAATACTAAAAAATCTTTAAGAATAGTTGGTGTATTTTTAATAATACAAAGGGTTGTAGATAAAACTAGAAACAGAAGGATCGTTAAAAACCAAATGCTGTGATAGACGTCATAAAGACCGATTTTTTCAAAAAAACCAAACCAGAATTGACCAAATTTAATGATGTAATTCTCATAGGGCTCATTCTGCTTAAGTATTGTGCCTATGATGGATGCAATACCCAAAAATACGAGCATCGATACTGCGAAGCTCATTGAACTTAACAATTGATTTATTTTTTTGGGATTAATAGCTGTAGATTTCAAAATAACTCATTTTAAAAATGAAATGTTTTGACTATCAAAACTGCAGGGAAGTTGCAGCAATTCAATTCATAACAAAAGATAGAATGACTTATCTTAAGCCCTGAATATAATCGGCTACTGCTTCCATTTCTTGATCAGTTAATTTAGCAGCAATCGTTCGCATCACTTTTGCTTCATCATTTGCACGAGCACCAAGTCTAAACTGTTTTAATTGATTTAAAACATACTCTGTGTGTTGGCCGCCTAAACGTGGGTATTTAACAGGAAGACCGTCACCTGTAGGTCCATGGCAAGCAGCGCAAGCTGGTACACCATTAGCTTGAATACCCGCACGATAAATTTTTTCCCCTAAAGATCCGGTACCATTTGTTTTAGCTTGTCCAAGATTCAATGTTTGCTTTGAAAAATATTCTGCCACAGCGTGCATATCAGCGTCTGTGAGCATCGCTGCCATTCCGGACATAACTGCATTTGCTCGCTCACCAGATTTAAAATTAGTTAATTGTTTATAAAGATATTCCGGGTGTTGTCCTGCTAATTTAGGGTTAGCAGTAATAACACTATTACCATCGATCGCATGGCATGCTGCACATACGTTAGTAACTGCTTGAGGTGGATTTTTATGGTCAGTCGTTGCAGAAATTGCAGAACTTGCAGCAAAAAAAGACAAGATGAGAATAAAAAAAGCATTTCGACCACTCATTGTGCAAAGCTCCATATATAAAGTATTTACAAGGTCCTCATTTTATCTAAAATCCGATTCTCGTGATAGCATTTTGAATGGATTGAACAGGTTTAGGTAAAGCGCATGGCTATTTTTAAAAACGCATCATATTTTATATCTGCTCACCATTTAAGCGATTTGCCTCCCCCTATTGGGATTGAGATTGCATTTGCTGGAAGATCAAATGCAGGAAAATCGAGCGCTATCAATACGCTTGCAAATCATAATCGTCTTGCTTTTGTGAGTAAGCAGCCCGGCCGAACACAGCTGATTAACTTCTTTTCTCTCGGTGATAATCGTTTCTTGGTAGATTTACCTGGTTATGGTTATGCCAAAGTGCCTCAAGCTGTCAAAGATCATTGGCAAAAAACTTTAGCTACTTATCTATCTGAACGTTCTTGTCTCTTTGGCCTTGTTTTAGTTATGGATATTAGACATCCACTCACGCCTCTAGATCAGCAAATGTTAGAGTGGTTTTCATTGAATAAAAAACCGATTCATATTTTATTAACTAAAGCAGATAAACTTTCTCGTGAAGCTTCTCATAAAACACTTCATGCGGTTCAAAAAGAAATTAATGAAAAATGGGGATCAACTCTTGGTATTGAATGCACGGTTCAACTTTTTTCTAGCTTAAAAAAACAGGGTGCTGATGAGGCTGAAACAATCATTGGAAAGTGGTTAAATACGCCTATAAATCATGTCCCAAACCTTGTAGCCTAGCTTAATTCCTCGATTTTCATATTTTGTTAAAGGGCGATAATCAGGTTTTTTGAAAAAATCATTGGACGTCTTTTGTAATAATTCTTCTTTGTCTAAAAGATCAATTATCCATAGAGCATAATCTTCCCAATCTGTTGCAATATGAAGATAACCTGATTTTTTAATTTTCTGCGCTATAAGCTTTAATAAATTTGATTGTATGAGCCTTCTTTTGTGATGCTTTTTTTTAGGCCAAGGATCGGGAAAGAAAATATGAATACCATCAAAAGACTCATTCTTTATCATTGAATTAAGAACCTCTACTGCATCGTGTTGAATAATTTTCAAATTAGGAATCTCTTTTTCTTTAATTAACTTGAGTAAATTGCCTACACCAGGAGAATGAACTTCAATTGCAATATAATTTTTATTTAAATTAGACTTTGCAATTTCTGCAGTTGAAGTCCCCATGCCAAAACCAATTTCTAATATGAGTTCACTATTTTTATTTTTAAATAAATC
>RHAY01000141.1 GCA_010031285.1 Methylophilaceae bacterium
CGGTCAAAATTGCACTCTTTACTTTATTTTCAACACAATTGATGAACATGATATTTATTGGGCAATTTAGGCACGCAGGTTTAGCGCTCGCGATAGGTTTAGGTGCTTGTTTAAACGCAAGTCTTCTTTATTACCATTTAAGAAAAGGAGATTATTACAAGCCACATGAAGGATGGACTCAGTTTTTAATAAAGCTTTTTGTTGCATTAACTTTGATGGGATTAACTTTATTTTATTTAAAAGGAGACTCATCTCTTTGGCTTGAATATTCTATTGCGAAAAGATTAATTTATTTAGTGATGCTTATTCTTGCTGGTTCTAGTGTTTATTTTGGCGCGCTGTGGATGATGGGATTAAGACTCCAATCATTCATTCGAAGAGCTATTTAATTTTTCACGATGCAAGTTTTTAGACACTTTCCATCGAGTTCGAATACGTCTATAGGCCTTACCATTGGTAATTTTGATGGCATTCACATAGGCCACCAAGCACTTATCGAAAAATTAATTGCAGAATCCAAAAAAAGAAAACTCACTCCTGCAGTGATGACTTTCGAACCGCATCCTAAGGAATTTTTTACACCTGAAAATGCACCTGCTCGACTTACAACGTTAAGAGAGAAGTTAGAGTTCTTTTTAAGCTATGGCATTGAAAAAGTTTTTGTTTGTGCTTTTAATCAAAAGTTTTCAAATATCTCTAGCGAAGCGTTTATGCATCAAATATTAAGAGAGCAATTAAAAGCTGAATTACTGATTGTGGGTGACGATTTTCGTTTTGGAGCTGAGCGAAAAGCAGGAATTGAAGATCTAAGAAAGAATGCATTTGAGTTATTTGAAATTCCAGAGATTGATGTGAACGGTAAAAGGGTATCAAGTACTCGCATTAGAGAAGGTCTTAAAGAGGGGCGTATTGAAGAAGTAAATCAGTTTCTTGGTAGGCCCTACACCATCAGTGGAAAAGTGGTTGAAGGTGATAAACGTGGTAGACAAATGGGTTTTCCAACTGCCAATATTCACATGAAGCACTTGAGGCCGGCGCTAACTGGGGTATATGCGGTAAAATTAGGGAATAGAAATGGTGTCGCTAATCTTGGAGTCAGACCTACAGTTTCAGGCACCCCAAAGCTGTTATTAGAAGTTCATCTGCTTAATTTTAATGAAGACATTTATGGCCAACATGTTCAAGTGACTTTTTTAGAAAAAATTAGAGATGAAATGAAATTTGAGAATATTAATGCACTCATTGAGCAAATTAAAAAAGATGTAGTTCACGTGACACGTTATTTTGAAAAATGAATATATGACCGAAGAAAATAAATATCAATTAAATTTACCAGACACGCCATTTCCTATGCGTGGCGATCTTGCTAAACGAGAACCTCTTTGGATTAAGCGCTGGCAAGAATTTAAGCTCTATCAAAAAATAAGACAAAAAAGAAATGGGGCTAAGAAATTCATTCTGCATGACGGCCCTCCTTATGCGAACGGCGATATTCATATTGGCCATGCTGTAAATAAAATCTTAAAAGATATTATTGTTAAGTCGAAAACTTTATCTGGATTTGATGCGCCTTATATTCCAGGATGGGATTGTCATGGCCTTCCGATTGAACTTGTTGTTGAAAAACTCCACGGTAAAAATATTGAGCCTAAAAAATTTAGAGAGTTATGTCGAGAATATGCAGCGTCACAAGTTGAAAAACAAAAAAATGATTTTATACGTTTAGGTGTATTAGGAGAT
>RHAY01000142.1 GCA_010031285.1 Methylophilaceae bacterium
GGAAATATTTATATCACCTGGACTCAAAGTCTTTCTAAGCCTTATACAGGGTTTATTTGGTTTTCTCGATCAACAGATCATGGTAAAACATTTGAATCTCCTCAAGTTGTTCATCAAGATAAATCAGAAATTACGCATCGCTTCGATGCTATTAATGTAAATAGTGATGGCCGTATTTTTATAGCCTGGATAGATAAGCGTGATTTAGAAAAAGCCAAACTTAAAAATAATGGGAAGGAATATGACGGAGCAGCTTTATATTATGCTGTCTCAGATAACCATGGTGAGTCATTTAAGCCCGAAAAAAAAATTATTGATAGTAGTTGTGAATGTTGCAGGATTGCTTTAACGAATGATGCTAGCGGAAACATTATTGCAATGTGGCGTCAACTTTACGATAAAGGTATTAGAGATCATGCAGTGGCTAAAATTGATATAAAAGACAATATTATTGTTAATAGAGCAACATTCGGCGGTTGGAAAATTAATGCTTGCCCACATCATGGCCCTGCAATAACCAGAGGAAATGACTGGGGCTATCATATGGCATGGTTTGATGGGGGAGAAAAAGCAGGATTATTTTATGGCCGAATGGATGGTAATGCATGGGTAAGCTCACCCCCAAAAAGGTTTGGGAATGTTAACTTTCAAGCAGGTCATCCAGCACTATTAAGTATTAATGAAAAAGTTTATTTAGCTTGGAAAGAGATAAATGAATTAGGTAATTATATTGTTTTAGCTACTTCAGAAGACGGCGGAAAAAATTGGCTAGAAGCTAAAATAATTAAAAAGTCTGAAGGCGCTTCAGATTATCCTGAGCTCATTCAATTTAATAATAAAGTTTTTCTTTCCTGGAATACTATGAAAGATGGCTATCAATTGATATCTCTTGAGTAAACTATATGAAATTAAAAATTCTTTTATTTTTTTTATTCTTTTCTAATCTTTCATTTGCATCTGAATTTATGCCATTTGATATGAATACTCGCAAAGCTATTGAACAAAGATATTCTGGCCAATCTTTAATTATCTCTTTTTGGTCAATTGATTGTCCATATTGCATAGACGATCTAAAGAAGCTTGGCAAAGCACTCACTAAAAATACAAAAGTTAAATTAGTTACAGTTTGTGTGGATGGAAAAGAGTCTGCCAAAAAAGCTGAGAGAGTTTTAAACCAGGCACATCTTCCTGAGCATGAGCGTTATCAGTATGCAGAGGCCGACGAAGATAAGCTGAGATATCTTAAAAAATAATTTAATTATCTGATTGAAATTTATCAATTCGTCTCCATATTAGAAGTATTAGACTAATTTATGAGGAATTAACATGCGTTTTGATAAATTGACCACGAAGTTTCAGCAAGCATTTGCTGATGCGCAGAGTCTTGCAAATGCAAATGACAATCCAAATATTGAACCAGTTCACATGGTTCAAGCCTTGCTCGACCAAGACGACGGAAGCACAGCTTCACTTTTATCATATGCAGGTGTTAATCTAGCGCCTCTTAAAGTGTCGCTTAAATCATCTATTGATAACCTACCTAAAGTTGATGGCAATCAAGGTGAAATTTCAATATCTCGAGATTTAAATAGTCTTTTAAATATAACCGAAAAAAATTCACAAAAATTAGGTGATGCTTATATCTCAAGCGAGATGTTTTTATTAGCATTGGCTGATGATAAAAGTGATGTAGCTAAATTATTAAAACAACATGGTTTAACCAAAGCGGCATTAGAAAAA
>RHAY01000143.1 GCA_010031285.1 Methylophilaceae bacterium
CAAGAAGCGATACCTCTCTCTTTGTAGGGATAGAAAGAAGTCATAGGCGTATATTTATTATCAAGTGCGATATAAGGTTGATTTGCACGTGCATTAAAAGGTTCTACTTTAGGCGTTGCATCTGGAATAGCATCAATATTTTCAGGGGGGTGATCCCCTGGGCCATCATCGAGGTAATAGCCACCCCCTTTTTTTGAAGGAGTCGAAACACTCTCATTTTTAAAAGAAGGAACGCTTGCACAACCTGTCAGCATCGAAATAAGCATAAAAATAGAAAAATAAATTTTAAACATTAAGATGATCCGACAAGTTCTTTATGTGAATGGACACTCATTAATATACCAAAGCTAATGAGAATAATTGTCATCGATGTGCCGCCAAAACTAATGAGTGGAAGGGGTACGCCAACCACAGGCATGATGCCACTGACCATAGCGATATTAATAAAGATATAAGTAAAGAAAGTCAGCCCAATATTAGCAGCTAAAAGTCTTGTAAATGTGTTTTTAGCTTGAGACGCAATCATGAGGCTCCGACCAATAATGAGTGCAAACAATCCTAAGAGAAGGAGGTTGCCTAATAAACCAAACTCTTCACTAAAGACTGCAAAAATAAAATCGGTTGTTCGTTCAGGTAAAAAATCAAGTTGACCTTGGGTGCCATTAAGCCAACCTTTGCCAATGAGGCCACCTGACCCCATGGCAATCGAAGATTGAATCGTGTGGTATCCGGAACCTAATGGATCTTGGCTTGGATCCAGTAGAATAAGTAGTCTATTTTTTTGGTAATCATGTAAATGTGTCCAAATGAGAGGTGCTAGAGAAAAAAGACCGATAGCAGCACCCACAATAAATTTCCAATTCAAGCCAGCTAAGAAAAGAATATAAAAACCTGATGCGGTGATTAATAACCCTGTACCTAAATCAGGCTGATTGATAATAAGGATCACAGGCAAAATAAAAAAGAGAGAGGCAATGACATAGTCAATCGCATGTCTTTTGTTTTCTCGCTTAGAAAGATACCAAGCCATAGCAATGGGTACAGCAAGACGCATGATTTCAGAAGGCTGCATTTTAAAAGCACCTAAATTTAACCAGCGTCGAGCCCCGTGACTTGATTGACCCACAAACATCACAGCTAAGAGTAATAACAAACCTAAAATATAAATAGGTAGTGCTAATTTTTCATAATATTTAAGGACTTGATTTATCCTCTTCTTTGTTTAAAGAGACTTTTTTAAGCAAATAATAATCCATTAATTTTCGCGCAATCGGCCCTGCTGTTGATCCGCCATGACCTCCATTTTCAACGATGATAGCAATGGCAATCGTGGGATCTTCAACAGGCGCATAGGCAATAAAAAGTGCGTGATCACGATGTCTTTCATTCATGCGATTAGGATTGTATTTTTGATTAGCTTTCATTTCGACTACTTGCGCTGTCCCTGTTTTAGCAGCAATTTTATAAGGCGCACCCGCACCGACACTTGCAGCGGTTCCTCCAGGCTGTGTGACATTCATCATCCCTTCTTTAACGAGCGCCAAATTCTCCGGTTTGAAATGTAACTCTTTAACCACTTTATTTTTAAACACTTCCATTTTGCCAGTCTGACTATTTTTAATCGATTGAATAAGCCTTGGTTGAATTGTGATTCCATCATTAGCGAGTGTAGCCACTGCTTCTGCTAATTGCATAGGCGTGACAAGTGTGTAACCTTGACCAATACTCGTAATGACAGTT
>RHAY01000144.1 GCA_010031285.1 Methylophilaceae bacterium
AAGGTCTTTCAACAGAACTAGATGTAGTTGAAGGTATGCAATTTGATAGAGGCTATTTATCTCCATACTTTATTACAAATGCAGATAAAATGATTGCGGAATTAGAAGATCCGTTAATTTTTATCACAGAAAAAAAATTAACTAACCTACAACCTATGGTTCCTCTATTGGAATCTGTTGTTCAATCTAGCCGCCCATTTTTAATTATAGCTGAAGATGTAGAGGGAGAAGCGCTTGCAACTTTAGTTGTGAATAAATTAAGAGGTGGTTTAAAAGTCGTAGCAGTAAAAGCTCCTGGCTTTGGTGATAGAAGAAAATCAATGTTAGAAGATATTGCTATCTTAACTGGTGGACAGGTTATATCCGACGATCTTGGTATTAAACTTGAAAATGTTAAGTTGAAAGATCTTGGTCAGTGTAAAAAAATCAGAGTTGATAAAGACAACACAACTATCGTTGATGGAGCAGGTAAAAAATCAGAGATAGAGGCAAGATGTGGTCAAATCAGAAAACAAATTGAAGAAACTACTTCTGACTACGACAAAGAAAAACTACAAGAAAGATTAGCTAAACTAGCTGGTGGTGTTGCTATTATTAAAGTTGGTGGCGCTACAGAAGTTGAAGTTAAAGAACGAAAAGACAGAGTCGAAGATGCATTAAATGCTACTAGAGCAGCTGTACAAGAAGGTGTGGTTGTTGGTGGAGGATGTGCATTATTATATGCTTCTGAAGCTCTAAATAATTTAAAACCAAAAGGTGATGATCAAAAAGCTGGTGTTGAAATAATCAGAAAAGCTTTACAATATCCAATCAGACAAATCACAAGCAATGCTGGAGTTGATGGTTCAGTAATTGTTGGTAAACTTTTAGAGGCAAAAAAACCTTCTCAAGGTTACGACGCTCAAAGTGGAGAATATTGCGATATGTTTGCAAAAGGTATTATCGACCCAACTAAAGTTGTAAGAACAGCTCTTCAAGATGCTTCTTCAATAGCAGGTTTGCTTATTACAACTGAAGCAATGATCGCTGACAAGCCCGACGATAAAAATTCTAATTCTGGTGGCGGTGGAATGCCAGGCGGAATGGGTGGTATGGGTGGAATGGGTGGTATGGGTGGAATGGGAATGTAATTCCATCATCTCTAGCAAACTTTCTAGAATAAATTCAAAACCCCGGACTAAAAAATCCGGGGTTTTTTTTTAGTTATTTTAAAAGATTTAAAAACTTATTTTTCACAATTTTTTCAGAGACAAAAATACAGGCAGAGCTTTTTAAAATAACACCATCATTTATAATTCTTAGATTATTTGCTTTTAAAGTTGAGCCTGTAGAAGTTATATCCGTGATCAATTCAGAAGAGCCAGTAAACGGATAGGACTCCGTTGCTCCTAAACTTGGAACAACACGAAACTGACTTACTCCCTTTGATAAAAAGAAAGATTCAGTCAAATTTGGATATTTTGTTGCAACACGCATTCGACGTCCATATTTTTCTCTAAATTCAAAGCTTACTTCTTCTAAGTCAGCCATATTCTGAACGTCTAACCAATCTTTTGGGATAGCCACCACTAAATCAGCAAAACCAAAATTAAGTTTTTTAAAAATTTTTACATTTTTTGAATAAACGTCTGGCAACTCCTTAAGCAAATCTAATCCTGAAATACCAATATCTAAAGTGCC
>RHAY01000145.1 GCA_010031285.1 Methylophilaceae bacterium
GAATCCATAGTGATTACTGGACAAAGCAACCTTATCCAATCTGAAGAGCTCGCGAAAAATATATCAAGCCTAAGAAAGATTTTTGAAGTTTTCGAAAAGCGAACAGCGCTTATGAAGCTTCTCGACAAAAGTCAACTTGCTGAAGGCATTCAAATTTTTATTGGAAATGAATCAGGCTATTCATCTTTAGATGAGTGTAGCCTTATTACCTCTCCATACGAAACAGATGGCGAAATTGTAGGCACCCTGGGTGTGATTGGACCTACAAGAATGGCTTATGAAAGAGTCATTCCTATTGTCGATATCACAGCAAAGCTTCTTTCTAACGCACTGAGTCAACATTAAATGAGTTACTTTATAAAAGAACCGCCATATCAACATGGTGATGCACCAAAAATTGGGATCATCCTAGCAAATTTAGGCACTCCTGACTCCCTACGCACACAGGCCGTAAGAAAATATTTACAGCAATTTCTTATGGACCGAAGAGTCGTCGAAGTACCTCGATTTATTTGGTGTTGGATACTTCATTTTATTATCTTGGTTTTTAGGCCAGGAAGTTCAGCGAAAAAATATTCAAAAGTTTGGACTAAAAAAGGATCTCCACTTTTAGTCAATGCTAGAAATCAAACAAATGCTTTAAGCGCAAAGATTAAAAAAACAGTTTCTCAGCCTGTTGAAGTGGAATTAGGAATGTCTTATGGCAATCCTTCAATGAAAAATGCAGTGCTCAAATTAAAAGAAAAAAATTGCACCAAAATTCTTTTACTTCCACTCTATCCTCAGTATGCAGCGTCATCAAGCGCATCGGCGATGGATGCTTTGTGGCGTGTCCTGCTCAAAACTAGAAATGTCCCTGCAGTGAGAACAGTAAGAAATTATCATGACCACCCTCTTTATATTAATGCACTTAAATTATCTATTCTGCAATTCTGGAAAAAAAATGGAAGGCCTTCAAAATTAGTCATGAGCTTCCATGGCATTCCAAAAAAATCACTCATGCAAGGCGACCCTTATCATTGTGAGTGCTATAAAACTGCACGCTTACTTGCTGAAGCTCTGAAATTAAAAGAGAGCGAATATATGGTGTGCTTTCAATCACGCTTTGGAAGGGCTGAATGGCTAAAACCTTATTACGCTGAAGTGATGGCTGATTTAGGTAAAAAGAAGGAAAAGAATGTGCATGTGATTTGTCCTGGATTCTCAAGTGACTGCCTAGAAACATTGGAAGAAATAAATATTGAAGGTAGGCATATTTTCTTACACCATGGCGGCAAAAGCTTTAGCTATATTCCGGCACTCAATGATAATCCAGAATGGATTAATGCGATGCAAGGTATAATCTTAGAAAATTTACAAGGTTGGATTGATAAGAGCTGGACGCCTAAAAAAGAAGCTCTGAATTCAGCTCTCACTAAAAAAAGAGCTCTGCTCGTAGAAAAGAAGCAGTCTTAATTATTTAAAGACAACATCTCATTATGATAATACTGACTGGTGGTGCTGGCATGATTGGAAGTGTCATTGCTTGGCATCTTAATACCATCCTTGATCGTAAAGACATCATCATCGTAGATGATATTCAGCACCCAGATCAATGGAACAATTTAAGTAAACGAACCTATATCGATTATCTTGATAAAGATGATCTTTTCCCATGGCTTGAAAAAAAACATGACATT
>RHAY01000146.1 GCA_010031285.1 Methylophilaceae bacterium
AGTGCAAGTCTAAAAGAAGCTGAAAAAATATCTAAAAAAGAGACTTATGATGTTTTAGTAATTGGTGGAGGACCAGCAGGGGCATCAGCTGCAATTTATAGTGCTCGAAAAGGCATACGCACAGGTGTTATTGCCGAACGATTTGGCGGCCAAGTGATGGATACTTTAGGCATAGAAAATTTTATTTCTGTAAAAGCAACTGAGGGACCAAAATTAGTTACAGCACTTGAAGAGCACGTAAAAGAATATGAAGTTGATATTATGAATTTGCAACGTGCAAAAAGTGTTCAAAAAAATGATTTAAATTCATTATTTGAAATAGAACTTGAAAATGGTGGAAAACTTAAAAGTAAATCAGTGATTGTTGCAACAGGTGCAAGATGGAGAGAATTAAATGTCCCTGGTGAAAAAGAATTTAAAGGTAAGGGTGTCGCATATTGCCCTCACTGTGACGGCCCTCTATTCAAAGGTAAACATGTTGCAGTTATAGGAGGAGGAAATTCTGGTGTTGAAGCTGCAATTGATCTTGCAAATATTGTAGGACATGTCACCCTTTTTGAATTTGCATCTGAACTTAAGGCTGATCATATTTTACAGAAAAGACTTTATAGCTTATCCAATGTCGATGTCATTTTAGATGCACAAACTACCGAAGTGATTGGTACAGATAAAGTAAGTGGCATGATTTATTTAGATCGTAAATCAAATGAAAAGAAAACGATTGAGCTCGAGGGTATTTTTATTCAGATCGGATTATTGCCAAATACGGATTTTGTTAAAAACATTGTAGACCTCTCAAGATTTGGTGAAATTATAGTAGATAATCACAATCAGTCTTCATTGCCAGGTTTGTTTGCTGCAGGTGATGTAACAACTGTACCTTATAAGCAAATTATTATTGCGATGGGGGAGGGAGCAAGAGCTTCTCTTGGTGCTTTCGATTACCTTATTCGTCAATAAGCTAGATCTTATTAGCTTCTATAATCTCTTTAAGTAATGGAAGTGTGATAGGTCTTTTGTAAGTTAAAGACCATTTATCTAAAGCTTCTAGTATAGAAAATAAATTTGGCATATCCCTTTTTAGATATTTTAGGCAATAATCAATAATGTCCATGTTAAGCTTCATGCCTCTCTCTTCAGCATGTTTCAAAAGTGCCAATTTTTTTTCTTCATCAGACAGACCTATTACTTCATAAGTGACGCCCCAAGCAAGTCTTGTTGCTAAGTCATCCCTTAATTTCATTTGGCGGGGAGAATAAAGCCCTGTTACCAACATATTTTGTTTAGAGTCTTTGCACTTATTGTACGTGTTAAATAATTCGATTTGACCTGGTTCATCGAGTAAATGAACATCATCATGAATGATAAATCCATGATCAGATGCAATATGAGCTAAGTGAGATTTACCGGAACCTTCATTGCCCCAAAGATATATAAATTGAATGGGCAATTCATTTGAGATGATTTGCTTTAAGGTATGAACTGCCTCGATATTTTGACCAACTACAAAATTTTCAAAAGATTGTTTCGGTGTTGGAGACAGGGCTAATAACATCTGTTTCATATCTATGGGAAGCTTATTTAGGTAAAGATAGCTTTAATTATGCACATCTTTAAAATATATTTCGGTTAAAATTTCAATTATAACGA
>RHAY01000147.1 GCA_010031285.1 Methylophilaceae bacterium
AGAATCTTAACGGCTTGGTCAACTGCTGGGATCCTGGGCCCTGTAATTGTAAATTATATGCACGATATGAGGGTTGAAGCACAAGTCCCCTTTTCAGAAATTTATGCGCCTATCTTTTATATATTGGCAATGATGCTTGCTATCGGATTTATTGCAAATCTTATGGTAAGACCCGTCGCTAAAAAATTCTTTATGACTGACAAAGAGTTGCTAGCTGAAAAAAAATTAGCGCATGAGAAATTTATTTCAGCAAAAGAAGTTATTGGAAAGGCCGAAAAAACACCTTTGATTACTTTACTTGCCTGGTTAGCCGTTGGTATACCTATCTCTTATGGGATATGGAGTACCATACAAAAGGCCTGGATATTGTTTCATTAATTCATATAAAAACTAAAGATAGCTCTCATATAAGTTAAAATTACTTTTTTGTTTAAAAAGTAATTTTATAGGGCCTTGTAAATTGAGAGAGATTGTAAAAAATTCAAATGGAGAATCATTCTCTATTGGTATTGTGATGTCAGAATTCAATCCGCATGTAGGCGAAGCTTTACTTAAGGCCTGCCATCATGAACTTCTTAATCTTGGTGTAAAAGATGATCACATCATATTGGCAAAAGTCCCTGGCGCCTTAGAAAGTCCTTTAGCTCTTAAAAAGATGGCGCAATCAAAAAAATTTGATGCACTGATTGCATTAGGCGCTGTAATAAGAGGAGAGACTTTTCATTTTGAAGTTGTGGCAAATCACTCAGCAAAATCAATTATGGATGTTCAATTAGAATTCAGTATGCCAATTGTTAATGCAATATTAACTACAGAAAACGATGAGCAAGCTATGGAGCGGACTTCAGTCAAAGGTAAAGAGGCTGCTCAAGTCGCTTTACAAATGATCCATTTATTAAAGTCAGTTTAATGTTAGAAACGCAGCCAATCAAAAAGAAAAAAAAGCTCATAAATAATAGACGTAAATCTAGAGAGCTTGTGATGAAGAGTATTTATCGAGGCATCTTAAATCAGTTTGATATTAATCAAATTAAAAAAGATATTAAAGATGACCCAGACTACTTAAAAGCAGATGAAACCTTTTATCAGAATCTTTTTGATGGCGTTATGAGTAATATGGATCAATTAAATAGTGAAATTTCAAGCTTCATTGATCGACCTATTGAAAAATTAAGTCCTATAGAGCATTCAATCTTATGTATTTCAATTTATGAGCTCATTTATGACGCAGCCATTCCATATAAAGTAGCTATTAATGAAGGTGTTGAATTAGCTAAGACTTTTGGTGGAATTGAAGGATATAAATATATCAATGGCGTATTAGATAAAGTAGCAGAAAAAAGAAGACCTTTAGAGTTTTCTAAAAATTAGACTTGATGAGTTTCAATGTTGTGTGCATTAAAGCTCAAATAACTTCCTTGCTCATACCAATCGCCAAGAACAATTCGCTCTATTTGATGACCATCAAGCTTAATTGAATGACGGTTTGGTCTGTGTGTATGTCCGTGAATAAAAATATCTGGATAATTAAACTCAATGAGGGTCTGATTTACTGCCTCATTATTAACATCCATGATTTCCAAAGATTTATTTTTTTTATTTAATTCACTTTCTTTTCTAAA
>RHAY01000148.1 GCA_010031285.1 Methylophilaceae bacterium
AAAGTTTTTTAGTGTTTGGAATTAATCAAAAAGATGCGATTCAACTCGGTAAAGAGTTTGGTCAGAATGCGATCGTCTGGATTCCTGAAAATTGCATTCCAGAATTACTACTTCTTAAATAAATTCTTATTGATATCTAAGGGCTTCAATCGGATGAAGCTTAGCCGCTTTACTTGCTGGGTAGTAACCAAAAAAGACACCTACACTAGCAGCAACTGAAAAAGCCAATACAATCGATTGCATAGAAATAAGAATTTCAGCGCCGACCATTTTTTTAACTAAAATAGCACCACCTAATCCGAGTCCGACACCAATCACACAACCTACAATAGAAATCACACAAGCTTCTAATAAAAATTGAAGCAGAATATCTTTTTCTCTGGCACCAATTGCCATACGAATGCCGATTTCACGTGTTCGCTCTGTGACCGATACCAACATAATATTCATAATGCCGATCCCACCCACTAAAAGAGAGATGGATGCAATCGCGCCTAATAACATCGACATGGTTTTAGCAGTTTCACTTGCGGTCTTTGCCATCGCCGTTAAATTTCTAATAGAAAAATCACTTTCTGCATTCTCACGGATATTATGTCGTTGCCTTACAAGATCATTGATTGCGTCTTCAGCAACCCCCATATACTTTTCCGATTTTGCTTGCGCCATGATCATACGCACACTGCCTGGAATTTGATTACCAAATAATTTTCGCTGCGCTGTCGTAATGGGAACAATCACGGTGTCATCTTGATCGCGACCATCAAAACTTTGACCCTTAGCCTCTAATACCCCTACGACAATAAATGGACTTTTCTTAATACGAATGGTTTTACCAATAGGATCCACTTCGTCACCAAATAAATTTTCAACGACCGTTTTACCAACCAATGCCACCCGACTTGCAGAACGAATATCTGCATCAGAAAATAATTCGCCAGATTCAACATCCCATCTTCGAATAGAAAAGTAAGAAGGCGTTGTACCCACAATCGCAGAATTTGAATTATTACCACCATAAATAATTTGTGCATTACCAATACTAATAGGTGCGACGGCGCCAATGTCTTCTAAATCTGCAATAGCGGTCGCATCATTCATATTAAGCGTTGATGAACTTCCTGAGGCACTTCGAGAACCTGATGTGCTTGAGGAGCCAGACAATATCACGAATAAATTACTCCCCATGGAGTCGATTGATCGTTTAATCGATTGCTGAGCGCCTTCACCAATCGCCATCATGAGCACTACGGCACCCACACCAATCACCATGCCTAACATGGTTAAGAATGTGCGTAGGCGATTCGCACTCATCGCATGCCATGCTTCACTTAGCATCGAGAAAAACATTTAAGCCTTTACCTTTTCTTTTTTATTACGACGATCTTCGACAATTTTTCCGTCTAAGAAACGTATTTGTCTGCTTGCATGATCTGCAATGTCATTTTCATGGGTCACAATAATGATAGTGATCCCTTCATTATTTAATGTATCAAAAAGATCCATGATCTCTTCGCTAGTTTTACTATCTAAATTACCTGTGGGCTCATCGGCCAAAATAATACGTGGTTGATTCACAAGCGCTCTTGCAATCGCGACACGTTGTTGTTGGCCACCTGAG
>RHAY01000149.1 GCA_010031285.1 Methylophilaceae bacterium
AAATGTGGCAGTCCCCTGACTAAAACACTCACCAATATTAGGACAGCTTGCTTCTTCACATACGCTATGAAGGTTATTTTTTCTTAAAATAGATTTAATTTCATTGAATCGCTGACTCTGTGGCAGTTGCATTTTGATCCAATGGGGCTTTGCCTTAATAGGTGCTTCAATAATTTTGATAGGAATCTTGGAGGTCTTTTCAAAATTAGTTTCTTTAATACCTACAGGTTTTGACGTATAAGTTTTCATGACTTTAAATTGAGTAGTTGATGTTTAATATCATTTGCAATTTCGAAGCCTATGCTTTCGATTGATACATCATCTGTAAATGTTTTTAATTGTGTCATTTGTAAATTTTTAAACCCGCAAGGATCAATCGCATCAAAAGGAGATAGATCCATATCAATATTTAAACTCAAACCATGATATGAAGCATGGTTTTTGATTCGTAATCCCAAAGAAGCAATTTTTTTATTTTCAATATATACCCCAGGAGCTTCTATTTTAGCATTGGCTTTAATGTCGCGACGGGATAAAAAACCTACAATACTTTTTTCAATTAATGTCACGAAAGATCGAATGGTTAAATGGTAACGCTCAAGATCAATGAGTGGATAAATAATGAGTTGGCCTCGACCGTGATAAGTGATTTTTCCGCCACGATCCACATGAAGGAGAGGAATATCGTCTCTTAAGGGCTTTTTAAAATCTTTTCGATTTAACCCTAGGGTGTAAATTGCCTCATGTTCCGTAATCCATATTTCATCAAGCGTTGAATGATCTCTTTTGGAAGTGAAATTTTTCATTTCATTCCATGTTGACTCATAAGGCGTGAGCCCGAGATATTTGACGCCGATAGTCATAAAATTACAGAACGACTTTAATCATGGGGTGTGATGAAAGTGATCGATAGATATCATCTAATTCGGGTTTACTTGTCACATAAACATAGCAAGTAAGGCTGATATAACGGCCTTCACTACTTCCCTTCATCTCAATCGTACTTGGATCAAATTTTTCACTTTTTTGTTTGATAATTTCAATCACGGTTGCTGTAAATGCATCATGAACTTCCCCCATCACTTTTATGGGGAAGTGGCATGGAAATTCAATAAGAGTTTCTGGTGATTGATTTTGATCTGACACTTAATTCTTTTCTTTACTGACTATAAAAATACTGATTTTTATTTTTGATTTAATAAGATCTGCGATGTTATTTGCTTCATCTTTAGAATTAAAAGGGCCGATCACCACATGAAATAAATCTTCTGAAAATTGCTTTTTAAATGGCGGTGTGTTTTCTAATCTCATATCTATAAGTTGTTTCAATAAAAGATCCGCATTTTTTTCATTTTTAAAAGCGCCTGCTTGAATATAAAGAGGTTCATTCGTACTATTTTCTTCTGATTTTACCTGTGTGGGAATCACTTCTTTTTCTTTAATTTTTTCGGTAATGACATCAGGCGTTTTTTTAAGTGCATTAAATTGTCTTGGATCGATAAGCTCCACTTCGACTGGACCACTGCCTTTATCAGACAATCTTAATTTGTAAGCTGCAGCAAATGACAAATCGATGAGACGATCTTTTTT
>RHAY01000150.1 GCA_010031285.1 Methylophilaceae bacterium
CTTGAAGAGGAACGTCATTTCTTGGATAAGAAAAAATATAGGTCGAAAACCAAAAGACAGATAACCCTATAAATAGGAGTGTTTTTAATTTCATTTGCATTTAATTTGTATAATGTTTCTTAAATAATACAATAAACCTATAAAAAATATATCTCATTTTAATGAAACATCTCTATCATTTTTTAGTGCTGATCTCACTTATTCAGCCTGCTCAATTAATGGCAGATTCAAAAAATAACACGATAAAGATTGCAATTCTTTATGATGATGAATTTCTTCTTCATTACACTGGACCAAATCACCCAGAAAATTCTGATCGAATCTCACGTGCCATTCACTTCCTTAAAAAGGATTTCAAATTAAGATCAAATTTACTATGGCCTTCCTTTGGTTACGCACCTGAAGATGTTATAAGCCTTGTGCATTCAAAAAACTATATTAATCTTGTCAAGTTAGAATCAGAAAGACTTGATGATACAACTGCAATACTGAGTACAGGGGATACTGTGATTTCAAAACAATCATATCAAGTAGCCAGAAAATCTGTGGGTGCAATGATGGAGGGTGTTGATCAAATAATGAAGGGTAAAGTCTTAAATGCATTTGCATTTACTAGGCCCCCTGGTCATCATGCTACGGGTTGCTGATGGTTATGGATACACTTTAAATATTGATTTACCCAAAGGTGCAGGTGATAAAGAATTTATTGAAAGTCTAAAAAATCAATTAATACCAGCTATGGATTTATTCAAGCCTGAGTTTATTTTAGTATCTGCTGGATTTGATGCACATGAAAATGATTTGCTTGGACAATTAAATTATTCAGGTGAAGGGTATAAACATGCTACCGATATATTACTTAACATTGCAAAGCAATATTCGTCAGGTCGAATGATGTTTGTGTTAGAAGGTGGTTACGAATCTCAAAATATCCAAGAGTCTTCAGAAAAGGTTATAAACGCTTTAATCACTTATGCCAGTAATAAGTTATGAATATTATTTATCCTTTTAAAGGATATATCCTAAATAACAAAATTAATATCTCTTAAAAAATGGCAAGTATAGCCATCGGGATATTTCTGCAAGTATTTCTGATGATTATCCTCAGCTGGGAAAAAAGAGTTAAATGAATTAACTTCGGTTGTGATCTTATTTTTAAATACACCTGATGCATCATTTTTCACATGTCCACCAGAGAAACCAACACTTGTATTTACTACTCCAGGTATTCTATTTAAGAGATCCTCAAGACCCCAATAGCAGCCGCCAGCCAAATATACTGTTTCAATAGCCATATATCAAGCACAATCAGACTGCGATTCAAGCCATCTTTTGGTGCATGCTTTATCTTCATTTTTACAAGGGAATTGTTCATCAGGAATTAAAGCATTGATTGCCGCTTCTGTTGCTAGATCCTTAACTCCAAGATCTTTATTTTTATCTTCTTTTTCATTCATATCATCACCTTTTGGGTTCTAAAATTATTAACTTTTGATTAACGTTGATATGATTCGATGAAGTTTTATAAGTTCCAAGTATTAATTAAGCTGATTTGAAAAATAATGATTAACGTCCCTATGATTCATTTC
>RHAY01000016.1 GCA_010031285.1 Methylophilaceae bacterium
AGACGTAAACAATTCTCGAAACGTTAATTGTTTCAAGTTCCAAAGAGCAAAAAGGCCGCTTTCAAGCGGCTTTTTTGTTATATAGAGTTAAATAAATTTTGTTAGTATGGGTTGTTAACGATTAAGACTTCTAAATTAAAGGTGTGAATGTGATGAGTAATCTCTCTAAGATTAAAGTGGGCGTGGTGGGTGCGACCGGTTATACCGGCGTTGAGCTATTAAGAATTTTAGTCAAACATCCTCATGTGACAATTCAAACTGTCACATCTAGAGCTGAAGCTGGCTTATCGATCGCGACTCTATTTCCAAGCTTAAGAGGACTTATCGATCTTAAATTTGAAGATCCAAAGACCGCTGATTTGGCAAATTGTGATCTCGTATTTTTTGCAACACCTAATGGTATTGCGATGCAAGAAGTGCCAGCGCTTCTTAAGGCCGGGGTCAAAGTGATTGATTTAGCAGCCGATTTTAGACTAAAAGACGCTAACGTCTGGGAAAAGTGGTATAAAATGCCGCATTTATGTAGCGATCTACTTAAAGATGCTGTTTATGGTCTGCCAGAAATTAATAGAGAAAAAATTAAAAAAGCCTCACTTGTAGCTAATCCGGGCTGTTACCCTACAGCAATTCAGCTAGGATTCATTCCTTTAATCGAATCTGGCGTGATTGACCTTGATGATCTCATTGCAGATGCTAAATCAGGTGTGTCAGGCGCTGGCAGAAAAGCTGAAGTGAATACGTTGATGGCTGAAGCTTCAGATAACTTTAAAGCTTACGGAGTTGACGGGCATAGACATTTACCTGAAATTACGCAAGGGCTTACAAGTGTTGCGAATCAACCAGTCCATTTAACTTTTGTACCGCATTTAACCCCTATGATTAGAGGCATACATGCAACACTTTATGCAACGCTTACTAAAAATATAGATATACAAACGCTTTTTGAATCGAGATATAAGAATGAGTCTTTTGTGGATGTGATGCCAAAAGGCTCACATCCGGAAACAAGATCTGTGAGAGGTTCAAATCAATGTCGCATCAGTATCCATCAACCGCAAGGAAGTCATAAGGTTGTTGTTTTATCTGTGATCGACAATCTCGTGAAAGGTGCAGCAGGACAGGCTGTGCAAAATATGAATCTTATGTTTGATTTTCCAGAGATAACTGGACTTGATCTTGTGCCCTTGATGCCATAAAGTGTTGTTTATATGAGAAAAGTTAGGCGAACCTATACAAAATATTTTGGCATTACACGCCGAAGGATGCGTATTAAAACAGGCGCCTCTTGGCATACCTATTTAATGATTGCGGTTCTTTCATTTATAGGTGGTGCTGGGGTTGCTTATTGGGAGTTAAACGGTGGCTCCGTGATTGGATTTATTTCTAAAATTCAAGCATTAGAAGCTGAAAATCAATCCATACAAGGCCAGCTATTACAACAAAAAATTGAGCTTCAATTGAAATCGATTTCAGGCGATAAAGTGTCAGGCGACATTACTAAGCTTCAAGAGGAAAATGCTAAGTTAAAAGAAGACATTCTTTTCTACGAAAAAATTGTAGGCAAGAAACGATAAAGGATATTTGATGTTTTTTAATAAAAATAATAAAGCGCGTACAATCGATACACTGATTGACAAAGATATTACGGTGCGCGGCAACGTCACCTATTCAGGCGGCATCCGTGTTGACGGTTCTATTGATGGCAATCTCACTGAACTTCAAGGCACGGCAGGTACTCTTATCATGGGTAATAAGAGCCGTATCAAAGGAAATGTCTCGGCGCATACAGCCATCATTGGTGGAGTTGTCATTGGCAATATTGTATGTGCTGAATATTTAGAGCTTCATGCGAATGCTAAAATTATGGGAGATATCGAATATAAAGTGATAGAGATCCATGCAGGCGCTAAGGTGCTTGGACGACTTAAAGAAGTGACCAAAAAGAAATAATCAGGAGTAAATATGATGAATCAAATCGTTGAATCGAAAGAAATAGAAATGCCAACCCCACTTATTTTTACAGATAACGCCGTAAAAAAAGTAAAGGAATTGATTGAAGAAGAAGGCCAACCAGAACTCAAACTCCGAGTATTTGTGAGCGGTGGAGGATGCTCAGGGTTTCAATATGGATTTACATTTGAAGAGTCAGTCAACGAGGATGATACGCAAGTCACAAAAGATTCAGTGACTTTGTTAATTGATCCTATGAGTTTGCAATATTTAATGGGTGCTGAAATTGATTATCAAGACAGCGTTCAAGGCTCACAATTTGTTATTAAGAATCCAAACGCACAAACAACCTGCGGTTGCGGTTCTTCATTCTCAGCTTAAGATAGATTTATTTTTTAGGGACATCACGTCGAGGTTTACCTGTGTAGACCTGACGTGGCCGGCCAATTTTATTTCCGGGTTGACCTAGCATTTCATTCCATTGAGCCACCCAACCCGCTGTTCTTGCAAGTGCAAATACAGCAGTAAACATAGAGTTAGGAATGCCCATAGCGCGCATCACAATGCCAGAATAGAAATCTACATTAGGGTAAAGTTTTTTCTCAATGAAATATTCATCTTCCAAAGCAATTTGCTCTAACTTCATAGCGAGTTTGAAAATAGGATCATCTTTTAAACCAAGCTCATTAAGTACTTCATAGCAAGTCTTGCGCATGATTTCTGCGCGAGGATCTTTATTACGATAAATGCGATGACCGAAACCCATCATGCGGAATGAATCATCTTTATCTTTTGCACGTTTAATGAATGCGCCAATTCTACTTTCATCCCCAATGTCTTCGAGCATTTTGAGAGTAGCTTCATTCGCACCACCATGCGCTGGACCCCATAAGGATGCAATGCCTGCAGCGACACATGCAAAAGGATTTGCACCTGATGAGCCTGCGAGTCGCACCGTGGAAGTGGATGCATTTTGTTCATGGTCTGCGTGAAGAATTAAAATGCGCTCAAAAGCTTTAGCAAGAACTGGATTAGGTTTGTAATCTTCACATGGTGTGGCAAACATCATGCGCATAAAGTTTTCTGCATAGCCCAAATCATTTTTGGGATAAATAAAAGGCTGGCCCAAACTATATTTGTAACTCCATGATGCGATAGTAGGTACTTTCGCTAAAAGTTGATGGGCTGATATCTGGCGATGTTCAGGATTCATGACATCCATGGAATCAAAATAAAATGCAGACATTGACCCTACAACACCTACCATGACTGCCATCGGATGTGCATCACGTCTAAATCCACGGAAAATATTATTGAGTTGATCATGAAGCATGGTATGACGATTAATCGTCGTTGAAAATGTATCTTTTTCTTGAGGCTCGGGTAATTCACCATGCATTAAAAGATAAGCAACATCTAAAAAATCATAATGTTCTGCAAGTTGTTCAATTGGGTACCCTCGATAAAGAAGAAGACCTTTCTCTCCATCAATAAAAGTAATTCCAGAGCTACATGATGCAGTCGACATAAAGCCGGGATCATAACTAAATACTTGATGTGTACCTAATTGACGAATATCAATGGCATCGTTGCCCATCGTGCTTTTTACCAAAGGCAATTCTATGGACGTTGATTCTTGATCAAAATTTAATATGACTTTAGTTGATTTCATTTTTGAAAATAAAATTAATTATTAAATGAATTATAACTTTTCACACTACTTTTGCTAGCGCTATCTTTAAGCGGGATAGAGTGCACCTAAAATGCGCAAGCCTTTGGCGCCAGTGACTTCAGGTAAGTTGCCTGGTTTTAAAAATAGTGTTTGTTTTGCAAGCCATGCAAAAGCAGCAGCTTCGACATATTGTGTTGGTATACCAAGTGCATCAGTGAGTTGAATATTGTTTTTAGGCATTAATGTTTTTAAGCGCTCAACTAAGAAACCATTTAAAGCGCCACCGCCACATAAATAAATTTCTGTGATATTTGCATCATGGGAATTTATTACTTTTGCAATACTTAATGCAGTGAGTTCCAAAAGCGTTCTCTGGATGTCTTGTGTTGAGTAAGATTTTTGTAAGTGTTTATTAAGCCATGCTTCATTAAAATGATCACGACCAGTACTTTTGGGCGCTATTTTTTTAAAATAAGCATCTTCAAAAAATGCATCAAGAAGTGTTTCGATAACTTTACCTTCCCTAGCCCATGCACCATTCTCATCAAATGCCTGATGAATATGTGTCTTACTCCACAGATCTAATAAAAGATTACCAGGGCCAGTATCAAAACCTGACACAGTAGTTTTAGGATCTAATAGAGTGAGATTGGCAATTCCGCCAATATTCAAAATTGCACGACAAGTTGTTGGGTGAGAAAAAATTTCATGATGAAATGCGGGCACCAATGGGGCCCCTTGCCCACTTGCTGCAACATCTCGACTTCTAAAATCAGCTATGACATTGATATTGCAAAGCTCAGCTAAAAGTGCAGGATTTCCAATCTGCAAGGTGAAACCTTTTTGAGGTTGATGGCGAATGGTTTGCCCATGAAATCCAATGGCTTGGATATCTTTGGATGCAATATTTGTTTGTTTAAGCAAAGCTTCAATCGCTTCATAGGCTTTTTTACTCACGCTATTGCCTATGATGAGACTCTCTTCAAGTTCATTCACATAGGGTGAATGAAGTTTTAATAAAGCCTCTTTAATTGTGTCTTCATAAGGCACATAACTATGACCCATAATTTTGATGTCTTGGGGCTTTTCACCAAAATTCACAAGCACCGCATCCATACCATCAAGGCTGGTGCCAGACATAAGACCTATAAATAATTCATTCATGAGTAAGATTGTAAATGGTTTATTTCCGCTATTTTCCATATTGATAAAATAATTTAGGCTAAAATGATGGCAATTATTAAACTTCAATAAAATCATTCGGAAATATTTGTGGTTACTGAAATCAATCAAGCATTAGCACTCATTAAAAGAGGTGCCGAAGAAATTCTTCTAGAAGAAGAGCTTCTTGAAAAACTCAAAAAAGGAAAACCTTTGAGAGTTAAAGCTGGCTTTGATCCTACTGCTCCCGACCTTCATCTAGGCCACACTGTTCTATTAAATAAACTTAGACAATTCCAAGATTTAGGCCATCACGTTTTATTCTTAATTGGGGACTTCACGGGCATGATTGGTGACCCCACAGGTAAAAGTGCAACACGACCTCCTTTATCTCAAGACGAAGTTAAAAAAAATGCCGAGAGTTACGCTGAGCAAGTTTTTAAAATATTAAAGCGTGATCAAACTGAAGTCGTTTTTAATTCAACATGGCTTACCGATTTGGGCGCTGCGGGTATGTTGAAATTAGCGGCAAGCCATACGGTCGCTCGAATGCTAGAGCGCGATGATTTTAGTAAGCGATATAAAGCTAACCAACCTATCGCTATCCATGAATTTTTATATCCCCTTCTTCAAGGCTATGACTCTGTCGCATTAAAATCAGATGTGGAATTAGGCGGTACGGATCAAAAATTTAATTTATTAATGGGCCGCGAATTACAGAAGCAATCAGGCCAATCTCCGCAATGTGTTATTACGATGCCACTGCTCGAAGGTTTAGATGGTGTACAAAAAATGTCTAAATCACTGGGTAATTACATTGGTATTAATGAAGCGCCCGAGATTATTTTTGCAAAAATTATGTCGATTTCAGATGAATTAATGTGGCGATATATTGAGCTACTTTCTTTTGCATCTTTGGATGAAATTGAAAGCTGGAAAGTAAGTGTCAAAGCAGGCCAAAATCCTCGTGATATCAAGGTGAATTTTGCGCAAGAAATTGTGACGCGCTTTCATTCGAAAGAGGCCGCGATCGATGCGCTAGACAATTTTCAAACACGCTCTAAAGGGGGCATCCCAGAGAATGTGCCTGCAGTCAATATTACAATTCAAACAGATACGATAGGCATTTTGCAGCTTCTGAAAGAGGCAGCGCTTGTGGCAAGTACTTCCGAAGGCATACGCCTTATGGAGGGCGGCGGCATTAAAATTGACGGTGAGCGCCTTGAAGATGGCAAAAAAATGATCTCTAAAAATAGTGAATTTGTGGCTCAAGTGGGCAAACGAAAATTTGCCAAGATCAAAGTGCTTTAATGTGCTGGATGGTATTGATTTTTAATGAAGTTTTGATTTCAATTATCTGAATTTATTGATATAATTCGGCATGAAAATATTGATGGGCTTTAGGCCCATTTTTTGTTTCTGCAACTTGGTAATTTTAGGAAATCAGTTTTAGATGGAAAAGCTTGAAACATTAATTGAAAAGACCGTGCAGCAGCTCGGATACGAGTTGGTCGATTTGGAGATTTCAAATCGAGGCAAGCTTTTGCGTGTTTATATTGATAAGCCTGATTCAGTGACGATTGATGATTGCACTTTGGTGAGCAATCACTTGGGTCATGTGTTTACCGTAGAGCAGGATTTAGATTACGACCGACTAGAGGTTTCATCCCCTGGTATGGATCGTGTATTAAAGAAATTAGCTGATTTTGAACGTTTCAAAGGTGAGCGAGCTTCCGTGAAGTTAAGAATGCCTTTAGATGCGCGTAAAAATTTTTTAGGGACCATCGATGGAACAGAGAAAGATACTGTCCTATTGATGTGTGAGGGTGAGCTTTATCGTTTTGCTTTATCAAATATTGATAAAGCACGATTGAGCCCAGAATTTAAACGTTAGAGAAAGAGTTGCGGAGATTGAAATGAGTCGCGAGATTTTATTATTAGTAGATGCTTTAGCCCACGAAAAAAATGTGAACAAAGAGGTGGTCTTTGAAGCGCTTGAATCAGCCTTGGCTTCTGCTACCAAGAAAAAAAATACAGAAGATATTGACGTACGCGTAGAAATCAATCGCGATACAGGCGAATATAAATCTTTTCGACGTTGGACGATTTTGAATGATGAGCTCATTGAAAATGAAGCTGCTCAGATCTCCCTCACTGATCCTCGTGCAGAAGGCAAAGCTGAAAACGATACGATAGAAATGCCTCTCGAGTCTATTGAATTTGGACGTATTGGCGCACAAGCTGCCAAACAAGTGATCTTACAAAAAGTACGTGAAGCTGAAAGAGAACAAATTTTAGAAGACTTTTTAGGCCGTAATGAAAAATTAGTGACAGGTGTGATTAAGCGCATGGATCGTGGCAATGGCATCATTGAAGTGGGCCGTATTGAAGCTGTGCTTCCGCGTGATCAAATGATCCCTAAGGAAAATTTACGTATTGGTGATCGTGTGAGAGCTTATCTTACAAACGTTGAAAGAAGTCATCGTGGACCCCAATTAATCTTATCTAGAACCGCGCCTGAATTTCTTGTGCGTTTATTTGAACTTGAAGTACCTGAAATTGAAGAAGGCTTATTAGAAATTAAATCTGCATCTCGTGATCCAGGATTACGTTCAAAAATTGCTGTCAAAGCAAATGATCAAAGAATTGATCCTGTTGGCACATGTGTGGGCATGCGCGGATCAAGAGTCCAAGCAGTGACCGGTGAACTTGCAGGTGAGCGGGTCGATATTGTTTTATGGTCTATGGAGCCAGCACAGTTTGTGATTAACGCTATGGCGCCTGCTGAAGTTTCAAGTATTGTGGTTGATGAAGAAAAACACAGTATGGATGTTGTGGTGAATGAAGAAAATTTAGCACAAGCGATCGGACGAAATGGTCAAAATGTTCGTCTTGCATCTGAACTCACAGGTTGGAATATTAATATTCTAACGGAAGAAGAATCCTCTAAGAAAAATGAGGAGGAATATGCAAGTACAAGTCAATTGTTTATGGCGAAACTTGACGTGGATGAAGATGTGGCTGACATCCTTGTTCAAGAGGGATTTAGTACATTAGAAGAAATTGCTTACGTACCATTACAAGAGATGGTTGAGATCGAGGCGTTCGATGAAGATACAGTGAACGAACTTCGTTCACGAGCAAGAGCAGCGCTTCTGACCGAAGCGATTGCTAAAGAAGAAAAAGTTGAAGAGGCAGCAGAAGATTTACTCACGATGGAAGGTATGGATGATGCGACGGCAAATCTCCTTGCATCGAAAGGCATTTCAAAAATGGAAGACCTTGCAGATCTTGCTGTAGATGAATTGGTTGAAATGACGTCAATGGACGAAGAGCGAGCGAAACAGTTAATCATGACTGCGAGAGCGCCTTGGTTTGTTTAAAGGCTTATGCACCCTAAGATGAATATGATGAGGTACTAAATGGGACAATCAACTGTCACTAAATTTGCTGAGGAATTGGGATTACCTGTTGACTTATTAATCGAACAGCTGAAAAGTGCTGGCGTCAATAAATCAGCACCACAAGACTCATTAACCGAAGTAGATAAATCAGCACTTCTCGAATATCTTCGTAAGGAGCACGGCCAATCACAGGCGCCAAAAAACAAAATTACTTTAACGCATAAGCAAAATAAAGAAATTAAAAAAACGGACAGTACTGGACGCGCGCGCACCATTCAAGTCGAAGTGCGTAAAAAACGTGTCCTCGTAAGGCGTGAAGATGGACAGCCTGTTGATACACTGATTGAAAAACCCAAGCCAATTGAATCAGCGGTCATTCCACCATCCAAAGGCCATGTGCTTGGTGAAGATGAATTATCAATGAGGGAAGATGAAGCGAAGCGTCATGCAGCACTTGCCGCAGCGCAAGCCGAAGATATTAGAAAAAAACAAGAAGCTGTTGCAAAAGCAAATGCAGCACCACCTCCTAAATTAAGTGAAGGTACACTTCATCGCCCGGCTTCTAAAGCTGGCGTTAAAGTGGAAGGCAAAGAAAAACAAGTTGATAAGAGCGAAAAAGATTGGTCTGATCGCGAGTTTAAAAAACGTACCCTGAAAGGCCGTGGTGATGTCAGTGCTGCTTCAGGATGGCGCTCACCTAAATCAAAATCAAAACATCGCGAAGAAAATGAAGAATCAACCTTTGTTGCGCCTACCGAACCGATTGTGAGAGATATTCAAGTACCTGAAACAATCTCAGTTGCTGACTTAGCCCATAAGATGTCAGTCAAAGCCACCGAAGTGATTAAAGTGCTTATGAATATGGGAATGATGGTGACAATCAATCAAATTCTAGATCAAGATACTGGAATGATTGTGGTCGGTGAAATGGGACATAATGCCATTGCAGCTTTAGATAATGATCCTGAAGCACTGATTGATCAAGACTCAACGGTAGAAGCTATTTTAGAAATTCGTCCTCCAGTTGTGACCGTCATGGGTCATGTGGATCACGGTAAAACATCACTCCTTGATTACATCAGAACAACACGAGTGGCGTCTGGTGAAGCAGGCGGTATTACACAACATATTGGTGCCTACCACGTGGAAACACCGCGCGGCATGGTAACTTTTTTAGATACACCAGGCCATGAAGCATTTACGGCGATGCGCGCCCGTGGCGCTAAGGCGACCGACATTGTGATTTTAGTCGTAGCGGCAGATGATGGCGTCATGCCACAAACAATTGAAGCGATTCATCATGCAAAAGCAGGTAATGTGCCGCTTGTGGTTGCAATTAATAAAATTGATAAACCTGAAGCAGCTCCTGAGCGCGTGAAAATGGAACTTGTGGCGCAAGAAGTGGTGCCTGAAGATTTTGGTGGCGATACAATGTTTGTCGAGGTCTCAGCAAAATCTGGACAAGGGATTGATAAATTACTTGAGTCAGTGCTTCTTCAAGCTGAAGTATTGGAGCTCAAAGCACCTAAAAATACGCCAGCTAAAGGTATTGTGATTGAAGGTCGATTAGATAAAGGCCGAGGCCCTGTAGCAACTATTTTGATTCAATCAGGCACATTAAAACGTGGTGATACATTATTAGCGGGATCAGCTTTTGGTCGTATTCGTGCGATGCTCGATGAGTCAGGTAAAGAAATTAAAGAAGCAGGA
Source organism: Methylophilaceae bacterium (assembly GCA_010031285.1). Taxonomy (GTDB): domain Bacteria; phylum Pseudomonadota; class Gammaproteobacteria; order Burkholderiales; family Methylophilaceae; genus Methylopumilus. The sequence continues at coordinate 9,898 of RHAY01000016.1, forward strand.
CCTTCGATTCCTGTTGAAGTGCTAGGTCTCGCAGATGTGCCGAATGCCGGTGAAGAGGTGGTGGTCTTAAACGATGAACGCAAAGCGCGAGAGATTGCTTTATTCCGTCAGGGTAAATTCAGAGATGTGAAATTAGCAAAACAACAGGCTGCCAAACTTGAAAATATATTTGATCAAATGGCTGAGGGTAACGTCAAAGTGTTACCGCTTATTATTAAATCTGACGTCCAAGGTTCTTACGAAGCGCTATCTGCATCACTGCAAAAATTATCGACGGATGAAGTTAAAGTCAATGTGATTCACATGGGGGTAGGTGCCGTTACGGAATCTGATGTGAACTTAGCAAGCGCATCAAAAGCGATTTTG
>RHAY01000151.1 GCA_010031285.1 Methylophilaceae bacterium
ATTTAATTTGGTGTGAAACTGCAAAACCAGATTTAAATGAAGCAAAAATATTTGCGGATGCAATTCATAAGAAATATCCAGGTAAATTGCTGGCTTATAATTGTTCACCATCATTTAACTGGAAAAAATATTTATCAGAAAATGAAATGCAAACTTTCCAACAAAAGTTAGGAGAGATGGGTTATAAATTTCAATTTATCACTCTTGCAGGTTTTCACGTGCAAAATTACTCAGTGTTTAAATTTGCACAAAATTATAAAAAAGATGGAATGGCAGCTTATTCTAAAATTCAGCAACAAGAATTTGAAGCTGAAAAAGATGGTTACACTGCTGTTAAACATCAAAGAGAAGTTGGAACAACTTACTTTGATACTATCGCGCAAATTATTAGTTCTGGAAAAACTTCAACCACTGCAATGAGTGGTTCAACAGAATCTGAACAATTTTAGTTGATTAACCAAGGGCCCGATTTAATCGTCGGGCTCTTACCTTTTACAAGTATTAATTCCAAGTAACGAATAAAGAGTACAATTTCGAATTACTCCACTTACAATTAAACCAATTGCAAGCCAGCCCCAAGGACTGATCATTCCTAATGCTGTAAAAGTTACAATAACAACTCCAGAAGAAATTCTTATAATTCTATCTATATTTCCAACATTTACTTTCATATTGTCTCCTTTGTTATTTAAAGTTTCTTTTTTTCAAACCAATTAAACAAAAATAAAACTGCAAAAGTAAAAATAATTGCAATCATCCAGTGAGAAACGCCAAGGACATCAGCAACTCCAACTTTACCCATATCTAACCAAGATAAAACTGTATTTTTTAAGAAAGGATAAATCTCAGCATAAATTCCAGCACCGATAATCATTCCTAAAGCACCAAATATAGCGTGCCATCTTCCTTCACCAATTGCTCCAACAGATGTTCCAGGACAAAATCCCATAATTGCCCAACCAATTCCAAATAAAGCTCCACCAATTAATACACCACCAAAGTTCATTGATTTATGAGCTAATGTAATAATTCCCATATCTTGAAGTAGTAAGATTCCACACATTCCGACAAGAATAGATGACAACATAAATTTTAAAATAGTCATGTCTTGAAGAAACATCGCGCCGATTTGTTTTTCATAACGTAATACTCGAGCACGCTGCAATATGAACCCAAACGCGATACCAGTTAAAAGTCCTAAAATTTGTTCAATAGTCATAATTATAATTTTTTATAAATAAAGTTAGCAACCAATATTCCAAATCCAAAGAACATTGCCATTGCAAAAAATGAACTTAATGAAAGTTGCATCATTCCACTTAAACCATGTCCACTTGGACAACCATCCGCAAGTCTTGCACCAATCATTGCAACAATTCCGCCAAGAATAGAAAAGATTGCTCTTTTAACAACAGAGCCACCAAATTTTTGTTTCCATACCGGAGGAACAGATTCTAATTTAAAACTTTTATCTAATTTTGATGAAATGAATGCTCCAATTAACACCCCAATGATTACAAAAAATTGCCAGTCTAATTTAACTTTTTCTTTTGCATAATA
>RHAY01000152.1 GCA_010031285.1 Methylophilaceae bacterium
GAAATGAAGACTTTAGATTACCTGTTGTAATTGCTAATTCTGAAGAGGGAGCTGATGGTAGAATTGTTGTTCTAAGAGGAGCTTTTAAAGATAAAAATATCTTAAGATTTCACACCGATTATAGGTCACCAAAAATTGATTATCTAAAAAAAAATAAAAAAATTTATTTTGTATTTTATAGCAAGAAAAGAAAAATACAGGTTCGCGCTGAAGGAATCGCTTTTATTCATAAAGATAATGAAATTACAAAACAAGCATGGATTAAAACACAAATGATTAGCAGAAAATGTTATCTATCTCCGCAAGCTCCTGGCGATTTAATTAATGAGTCTGCCTCTGACTTATCAAAAGACTTGGGTAGTAATCTTCCAACTCTAGAAAAAAGTGAAGTTGGTTATAAAAATTTTTGCGTTGTTGAAAGTAAAATTAAAAGTTTTGAATGGCTATATTTAGCCTCACAAGGTCATCGACGTGCCAAATTTTTACTTGATGAGAACAAAAGTAGTTGGCTAGTTCCTTAAGTTTTTTTTAAATCTTTTACGTATCTCTTCCAATTGTCTATATAATGCTGAGCATTTTCAGTAATTGCTTTTTTTTCTTCTTCAGTGACTTGTCTGATTACTTTTCCAGGACTTCCCATAACTAATGAATTATCGGGAATTATTTTTCCTTCGGTAATTAAACTATTAGCTCCAATAATACAGTTATTACCAATGATACTGTTATTTAAAATTGTTGAACCAATACCAATCAAACTATTATCCATAATAGTACATCCATGTAACATTACTAAGTGACCAACTGTTACCATCTTACCAATTTTTAAAGGGTAACCTTTATCAGTATGAAGAACACAATTATCCTGAATATTACTACCCTCACCTACAGTAATATTTTCAATGTCTCCTCTAATGACAGCATTAAACCAAACACTAGAATCTTTTTTCAAAGTAACATCACCAATTACATTTGCGGTTGGTGAAATCCAATATTTGTCTTCACTTTTTAATCTTTTATTACCCAGTTCAAAAATCATGTTATATTCATAACAAATATTCCAAATAGTAAAATAAAATTATGTCTCTTACAGAAACACCCGTATGCAATTTTGGAGAAAAAATAAAAGAATTTAAATTAAAATCTACTGAAGGCACATTTATTTCACTTAAAGATGTTAAAGGTCTAAATGGGATCTTAATTATGTTTATATGTAACCACTGTCCTTATGTAAAAGCTATAATTGAAGAATTAGTAGATGTGACTAACAAAATATCAAAACTTGGAATTAATTCAGTCGCAATAATGTCAAATGATGTAAATAATTATCCAGAGGATAGTTTTGAAAATATGAAAAAATTTTCAAAAATAAATAATTTTAAATTTCCATATTTATATGACGAAACCCAAGAAATTGCTCAAAATTACGGAGCGGTATGTACTCCTGATTTTTTTGGTTATAACAAAAATAATGAACTACAATATCGCGGTAGAATTAGAGAGATGAGAAATCTTAAACCAACATTAGAAAGA
>RHAY01000153.1 GCA_010031285.1 Methylophilaceae bacterium
ACCGCTTGAATTTCAGACGCATCTTTCCAGTCGCTTTCACAATCAGATTTTTTTAAAACGGGAAGATTTACAACCCGTCTTTTCATTTAAGTTGCGGGGTGCCTATAACAAAATGGCAGGCTTATCCAAGGCCCAGCTCGATAAGGGCGTCATTGCAGCTTCAGCTGGTAATCACGCACAGGGCGTCGCGTTAAGCGCACAGAAGCTAGGATGCCGTGCGGTGATTGTCATGCCCACCACAACACCACTGATTAAGATTGATGCTGTCAAACATCGTGGCGCTGAAGTCGTGCTTTGGGGCGACTCATATTCTGATGCATACAAACATGCACTCGAGATCGAGAAAAAAGAAGGACTCACCTTTGTCCATCCTTATGACGATGCAGAAGTGATTGCGGGTCAGGGTACGATCGCTAAAGAAATTTTAGATGACTATAAAAAACCTATTCATGCAGTTTTTTGTTGTGTCGGTGGTGGTGGTCTTCTTGCGGGTGTTGCAACTTACATGAAGGCAATGCGACCTGATATTAAAGTGATCGGTGTCGAGGCTAAGGATGCCGAGGCGATGACCTTATCCTTAAAAGAAGGTAAGCGTGTGGTGCTTGATCAAGTAGGACTTTTCGCAGATGGTGCAGCAGTGAAGCAAGTGGGTGAGGTCACCTTTCCACTCTGTCAGTCTTATGTCGATGAAATGATTGTGGTCGACAATGATGAGATCTGTGCAGCTATTAAAGATGTGTTTGAAGATACACGCTCTATTCTAGAACCCGCAGGGGCTTTATCCGTTGCGGGCATGAAGTCTTATATCAAGAAACACAACTTAAAAGATGAGACACTCATTGGTATTGCATCGGGCGCTAATATGAATTTTGATCGTCTTCGTTTTGTAGCAGAACGCGCTGAGATTGGTGAAAAAAGAGAAGCCGTATTAGCCCAAGGAAGCACATATTTATGTGGGTATAGCGACTAATGATACGGATGAGCCACTAAAGCTTAAAGCCATGCTTGATAAGGAGGGCTTACCTACGATTGATCTTACGGATAACGAGGTTGCTAAACTTCACTTAAGACACCTAGTAGGTGGACATGCGCCGCAAGCAAAAAATGAGATGGTTTTTAGGTTTGAGTTTCCTGAAAAACCAGGCGCGCTTATGAAATTTTTAGAGACGATGGGGCACGATTGGAATATTAGTTTATTTCATTATCGCAATCATGGTGCTGACTTCGGTCGCGTCTTGGTTGGCATGCAAGTACCCCCAGAAGATGAGATTAATTTTGAAGTCTTTTTAAATCAATTAGGCTATCCCTTCTGGGATGAAACAGATAATCCAGCCTATAAACTTTTCTTAGGTTAATACCTCCTCATTTTCATGAGGCTCAAAAGGGAGAAATCCCCTAGAAGATGATTCATAGATATTTAATAATAGGTAATAGAATATTTTAGGAGAATAAAATGCAGGTTATAAAGCCAGTTGTCGTATTAGGATTACTTATTTCATCCTTGCTCGCTCATGCTGAAGATCGAGGCAA
>RHAY01000154.1 GCA_010031285.1 Methylophilaceae bacterium
AATCAACGAATTCTGACTGAATTAACATGCTTCATCCTAGTAAATAAGGGGTTAATAGAAAGACGGAAAACCCTTATTTTACTTGATTCGAAGCGAGTTTGAAGTGAAATTTAATATTCTGAACTGCGACCTGTCGAGTAATTCAAAGGGGCATCATTTTGCCACTCACCACAATCGATACACTGATGATCTTCCATGGTAGGACAATATTGCAAATGGGTGGCCTTACACTTAAAACAAGCCATGGCCTTATGATGACGATCATGAATTTCCGAAGATACTTTGGTGCTACCTAAACCATACTTATTATCCATAAGACTCTCCCCTAAAAAATCAAATGGTTTGAAACTTTAATGTACGCTTCGTTTTTATGAAGCGCAAGACTCTATTTTAATTTTTGTATACGACATTTTTGATAAGTTAAAACGTCACCTTCTTTAATAAAAGTTTCAGGATCATTAATTTCTAATGTCGTGGTGTCATTGCTATAGGTATTTTTTAATACGTCCCCCTGTTTTAAACCAAATTCACGATCTGGAAAAATAAGCCACATCTCTTTACCACCTTCGAGCGCCTTCACATAAAACTGTTTATTTTTTTCACACTGATATAAAGAAGCATCTTTAGGCGCGGTTGAAAGTTCACGATAATCACCGTTTAACATCGGTAAACTCACTTCAGGCATTTTTATACTACTGCAACTTGAAAGTAAAAAAGGCACACTTAATAACGTTAATTTTTTAATGCTTTGCTTCATTGAGCCTCTTTCAATAAGGATTCATCGAGTTGGCTTAATAGAGTTTCAATAGCATGCGTTGCATTGTCATCATGATTAAGCTTTGCTAACTTTAACAAATAAAGTTGTGCCTGTGCATGACGCGGATTCTTTTTAACAACATCGCTCAATTCTTTTTTAGCCGCCTCATAATCTTTTAATTCAAAGCGCGCAATGGCATCCGTGAATAATGCTTCGTTTGATTGCGGTTCGTTTTTGAGCCAAAGAGTTGCGATCTCTTTTAAACGACTCCATTGTTCTTCACGAGACGCATCATAAGCTTGCATGAAGAAAGGTCGTTTTTCAAAAGGTGCGTCCCAAAAAGGGAGCTCAGTTTGCGCGGTGAGTTGTATATCTTTGCCTTGGCTTAATAAACGTTTAATCCACTCCACAGGAATGCTGTAGTAATAAGCATGACGGCCTGGGCTTTTAAAAGTAGTCAAGCCGATGAGATGTCCGTCGTCGTCAAAGAGTCCACCGCCCGATGCGCCCATAGCAAAGCCCGCAGAAGATTGAATAATGTTTTCATTATCTAATGAGTACAACGCTTTGATTTGTCCAAAAGAAATAATAGGTTTCACCGCATTCCCACCAAAACTTTTGGAAAATACCGATTGTTCATAGGTAAGTTTTTTTGTGTCACCTAAGATAATAGGTTTTACATCTAAAAATTTAAATTGAAGAATACATAAATCATGTCGCCAATCTGCTTTCATGCTGACTGGTGAAAACGCTTCACCTAATTTACCAATTTG
>RHAY01000155.1 GCA_010031285.1 Methylophilaceae bacterium
CGGCTTAAAACATATGGTGCAAGCCATCGCTGCATGCCCTACCACGATTACAGAACTGCTTGCAATGGTAGAAAAGGTTGAATCGAATGAATTAAGTGTTGATGAAGTTGTGGATGGTTTAATCGATGTGGAAGTGGAAGCACCGATCGTGGCTACCGAACCTGAAGAAGATGTTGAAGAAGAGATTGATGACGATGAAGATGATGATGCAGATGGCGCTAAAGCTGCTGCAATCTCTGCTGAGGCACTTGCAAAATTACGTGAAGAAGTATTAACGCGTTTTGCTGCTATTCGAAAAACCAATCAGAAGATGAATGACATTCGTCTTAAAAAAGGCATTGACGATCCTGCATATAAAAAACTTCACGAATCTGTTTTAAAAGAATTGATGGAATTTAGATTCTCAGCCAAACAAGTCGAAGCGCTTTGTGACTCTGTGAGAAATCGTGTGAATCAAATTCGTATGCACGAAAGAAAATTGATGGATTTCTGTGTTGAGAAATCAGGCATGCCTCGCACGCATTTTATTAAGAGCTTCCCAGGTAATGAAACTAACCTTGATTGGTTGGTCGCTGAACTCAAACAAGATAAGCCTTACAACACAAAATTAGAACGTTTTAAGCATTCCATCGTGGATCAACAAGACCAATTGATTGCGATTGAAAAAGAAGCAGGCCTATCGATTAAAGATTTAAAAGAAATTAATAAACAAATGACGACAGGTGAAGCGAGAGCACGTCGTGCTAAACGCGAAATGATTGAAGCTAACTTACGTCTTGTGATTTCGATTGCTAAAAAATATACCAACCGTGGTCTTCAATTTTTGGATCTGATTCAAGAAGGTAATATTGGTTTGATGAAAGCGGTAGATAAGTTCGAATACCGTCGCGGTTATAAATTTTCAACTTACGCGACTTGGTGGATTCGTCAGGCAATTACTCGTTCAATTGCTGACCAAGCAAGAACCATTCGTATTCCAGTTCACATGATTGAAACGATTAACAAGATGAATCGTATTTCAAGACAAATTTTACAATCAACAGGCGCTGAGCCAGACCCATCGGTTCTCGCAGAGAAAATGGAAATGCCGGAAGACAAGATTCGTAAGATTTTAAAAATTTCTAAAGAGCCTATTTCAATGGAGACTCCGATTGGTGATGATGAAGATTCTCACCTTGGTGACTTTATTGAAGACGCAGCGACATTGACACCGATTGATGCGGCTGTATATGGATCTCTTCGTGATGTGACAGCGGAAATATTAGAATCCCTTACACCACGTGAAGCAAAAGTATTGCGTATGCGTTTTGGTATTGAAATGAATACTGACCATACTTTAGAAGAAGTTGGCAAACAATTTGATGTAACACGTGAACGTATTCGACAAATTGAAGCGAAAGCGTTAAGAAAATTAAGACATCCAACACGCTCAGAAAGATTACGTAGTTTCTTAGAAAACGGAAAAGAATAAACCAATCTATCAGAGGGCCTATAGCTCAGTTGGTTAGAGCAGAGG
>RHAY01000156.1 GCA_010031285.1 Methylophilaceae bacterium
GAAAAGCAAATGAAAGAAGCGCTGCATCAAATGATTGATGATCTTATTAATCCTTATCTAAAAAATAAGTAAATCGTTTATGAGTCAAAGTTCAAGACTCACTATTCCACCACCGCTCTCACTTTATATTCACATTCCTTGGTGTGTAAAAAAATGTCCTTATTGTGATTTCAATTCACATGAACATAAAGAAATACAAAACTTTAATGATATGGAATCCATGTATGTGGAAGCCCTGATTAAAGATCTTGAATACTCTCTACCTAAAATTTGGGGCAGAAAAATTCATTCAATTTTTTTTGGTGGCGGCACGCCAAGTCTTTTTAGCGGAAAAGCTATCCAGAAAATTTTAAGTCAGATTCGCGCACTCACCCCCATCTTGTATGAAGCAGAAATTACACTTGAAGCTAATCCAGGTACGATTGATACCGATCACTTTGAAGACTATAAAGACGCAGGTATAACAAGAGTCTCTCTTGGCATTCAATCATTTAATGACGCACATCTTATGTCATTGGGTCGCATTCATAGTAGTCTAGAAGCTAAAAAAGGCATTGAAATTGCAATGCATCATTTTAATGAGGTCAATTTAGATCTCATGTACGCATTACCTCATCAAACATTAGATGAGGCGATACATGATGCTAAAACGGCAACTTCGTTTAATACAACGCATTTATCTTTTTATCATTTAACTATTGAACCCAATACTTTCTTTTTTAAGCATCCTCCTCAATTACCACTCGATGATGAGAGCGCAGAAATGCAAGAAACTATTGAAGCTATTTTAAATGAGCATGGTGCAATATATGGAAAAAGTAAACTCACAAAGTATGATCGAATCAGAAACCATCATTCATGAAAATGATTTAGCTTTTGAATTTATTATGAATCACTTACGTCTTATTAATGGGTTTTCTATTCAAAATTTTGAAGAAAAAACAGGTTTAAATATTTCCTCTATTGATAAAGAACTAAAAACTGCACTAGATAAAAAACTGATTAGTATGAATCATGAAATGATTAAGCCAACACTTTTAGGTCAACGATTCTTAAATGATCTCTTAAGTATTTTTTTAAAGTAAAATGAAGTTATGAAATTCGCAAAAATAAATAATGAACTCACTGTCTCTGATCAAATTACGATCGAAGACTTAAAAGAAATTCATGTGCAAGGCTACAAAACTATTTTTTGTAATCGTCCTGATCATGAGTCTGAAGGTCAGCTCGATTTTTCAGTCATTGAAAAAGAGGCTCAAAATCTGGGTATCAAAGCAATTCATCAACCAGTAACTGGCGGACAAATTTCGGATGATGATATAGCACAATTTGGCAATTATTTTGAAAATGCTCAAAAACCTATCTTTGCTTATTGTCGAACAGGTACGAGATGTTCAACACTTTGGGCTTTATCACATGCAAAAAAATTACCTGTTGATGAAATTTTAAGTAAAGCTCAAATTGCTGGTTACGATTTATCCTCATTGCGAGATCGTCTC
>RHAY01000157.1 GCA_010031285.1 Methylophilaceae bacterium
GATTTAAACTATGACCTATGAGTGAATTAAAAAATATATCAAATAATTTAACTTCTGCAGAAGATCAGTCTGCTTGGGGTGATTTAGTCATTTGTCGAGTAGAGGTTGATCTACCTAATTGGCTTTCTCAGCTTGCGGGTGGTAATAATTGGCAAGTTTACTCTGAATCTGAATATGACCACTCTATTAGTTTTTTATTGCGACAAGGTGAAAAAGAAGCTGAAGTGACTTTATTTAACAATGGTTATGCACAAGTGGATCTTAACGGTAAATCAATTTTTGATGGGTCTATCACTTCAGGGGCAAGTAAGTGTGCGCATCTAAGTTATTATCGTGCCGATAATGGCGACCCTATTACTTTAAATTAATAATCTCTCGATGTTACAAATTGAGTGAGTGTTAAGAGAGCATCTTTATAAACTGAAGTTGTAATGTGTTGAATTAGTTTTTCGCCTTTTTCTATTTCTTCTTTTGCAAGCTGTCTCACGTAATCTAATGCTTTGGTTTCTTTAACAGCATTTAAAACGCTTTCTAATTCTGTTAAGCCACCATTTTCAATGGCCGCCCTGATAATATTTTTTTGCTGATCACCCCCCTTTTTCATGGCGTATAGGAGGGGCAATGTAGGTTTGCCCTCAGCCAAATCATCGCCCAGATTTTTTCCTATTTCTTCAGGATTACCTGATAGATCAAGCACATCATCAATCAATTGAAAAGCAATACCCATATGTTTTCCAAACTGAGCAAGAGCTTTAATGTCATTATCATGAGCGCCACCTATAATGGCACCGAGTTCGGCAGCAGATTCAAATAATTTGGCAGTTTTGTAATAAACAACTTTTAAATAATCCTCATCTTTAATAGAAGCATTATGAATATTTAAAAGCTGCAAGACTTCACCTTCAGCAATTGTGTTTGTTGTATTTGCTAAAACTTCCATAACCTTCATATGATTTATTTTCACCATCATTTGAAATGCCCTAGAGTAGATAAAATCACCCACCAAAACGCTCGCAGCATTTCCAAAAATCGTATTCGCTGTCTTGTGATTTCTACGTTTTGTGGATTGATCAACTACATCATCGTGAAGAAGAGTTGCGGTATGAATAAATTCAATAACAGCTGCTAATTCATGGTGCTCTTTTTGAATAGGGCCAAATAGACCGCCTACCAAGAGAAGAGTGCTAGGCCTTAAGCGTTTGCCACCACCTTGGATAATATGGCCTGCGACTTGGTTGACGAGAGGTACTTCAGAGTGAAGGGAAGCACGAATCACCTCGTTTACGGCAAGTAAATCGCTTTTAATTGGGGATAAAATGGTGCTAAGGATCACAAAAACAAGGCTTAAGGGTTGTCAAAGACTTATTTTAACATAGCCCTACGTATGGGCTTTATAGACAAAAAACCTTCATTTTTAGCCTTGAAGAATTTGCTTAACAGGCCTAATTTAAGTATAATTCGCGATTCTTTTAAAGTTGTTAAAGTTTGAGGTTTTATCA
>RHAY01000158.1 GCA_010031285.1 Methylophilaceae bacterium
CTGCCCTTATTGATAGGCTCAAAAGTGTTAACCCAGCCTCCATAAATAGACCAATCTTTCTTAGGTTTTGTAAAAATGAATTTGATTTCTTTCCTCTCTAACTTCTCTCGATCTTTTTCAAGTTGAGCCTCACGTTCAGCTTCACGCTTCTTTTGATAAGCATATAAATCATCATAAGAAATATCGATCTTTTTAACTTCTTCATTTGAATCAGAAAATTCAATGATAGGTTTTCTAGCTTTTTTACCAGTCATTGATTCATATAAAGAAGGATCATTAACATCCATATAAGTTCCCCATTTTTCAATTAATTGATTATGAGTATCTTTTATGAGCTGATTAAAAGTTGGCTTTGTTTTGACACGGCTACTACTTTTGTAGCGTGAATTAGACAGAAAAGTCCTTTTATTTCGCGCATAATAGCTGATTTTAGAGTCAGATATATTTCTCATTTTTTCCCTCCTTTTCTTCTTCTTTTTTGTACTTTTAAAAGAAGATCTTCAAACAATTGAACTCTACTAATTAATCTTCCTTCAATTGTATTTAACTTCAACAAGGAACTTCCAGCATTGGAATCTCTTGTGAATGCCACGCCAATTAAGGATTGATTTTTTAGAACTTTATTCTGATCGCCTTCTTTAAAATCAGAATGTGTTATTTTATTTGAGGCTTGAGGTTTATAAGTGTCTGCATCATATTCCAGAATTTCATTTCCATAAATTCCTGTTTCAATGACACCTACCCTCCTTAATTTAATCTCCATAATAGCTCTACAAGCTTTATGAAAATTTCCTCCTCGTACGCACCAAAAGGTTCGTACACATTAAACATGCTATCTTTGAAAGTATTAAATTCTTCAATACTTTCTCCAATTATCACATGTTTTTCTGCTGTTAAGCCATGAGATAAAGCGTTGCCACTAACTTTCTCTTTTCCAGATATAGTTCTAGGGCCTGTACTCTTCTTGGCGTTTTCTCTATTAGCTCTAACTTTATTGTTAGAGACTACTTTTAGTTTAGGCATAGTTTCTCCTTAATAATTTAATCCAAACGCGCAACCCACATGGCTAACGCTTTCGCGATCAAAATGTTTAGTAATTTATGGGCCACCAGAAACTGGCAAAAATTTAAGGCCGCATAGTTTGGAGTAACTATGTAACTAAAGCTAAAAATAATTTAGCAATACTTACATGATAAGCTGCTGACTACCTCCATGTCAACACCATCAAAAAGTCTTAATATTCAATGAAAATTTCAAAAATTGTATAGGATTTTACAAGATCAATTTAAAGTTTTTCATTATTGCTAGAAATTATAAAGAAATTAAAGATTAATACCTATTGTGGCTGTAGAGTAATTTAATCTATTAATTGAGATTATATATATAATTATTTTAATAATTCATTTAGCGCTTCATCGATAACATAGATCTCATTTGCTTTGTTGTGATCTACATTTGGAAGACTCTTGTA
>RHAY01000159.1 GCA_010031285.1 Methylophilaceae bacterium
AAAGTCAAAGAGCGCATCATTGAATATTTAGCTGTTCAACAAAGAGTTGATAAACTAAAAGCACCTATTCTATGTTTGGTAGGGCCCCCAGGCGTTGGTAAAACATCTTTGGGTCAAAGTATTGCAAAGGCTGTTAATCGTAAATTTATTCGAATGGCTTTAGGCGGTGTTCGAGATGAATCAGAAATTCGTGGCCATCGAAGAACTTATATTGGTTCTATGCCAGGTAAGGTTTTACAAAGCATGAGTAAAGTAGGCGTCACTAATCCATTATTTTTGCTTGATGAAGTGGATAAAATGGGGCAAGACTATCGTGGTGATCCAGCCTCAGCGCTTTTAGAAGTTTTAGACCCTGAGCAAAATCACACTTTTACAGATCATTATGTTGAAGTTGAATATGATTTATCAGATGTGATGTTTGTCGCAACAGCTAACTCTATGAATATCCCTGAGCCGCTTTTGGATCGTATGGAGATTATTCGCTTGTCAGGTTACACAGAGGCTGAAAAACTTAATATAGCGATGCATTATTTACTCCCAAAACAGCTCAAAATGCATGGCTTAAAAAAATCTGAGATAAGTATCACTTCTAAAGTTGTAAGAGAAATAATCCAATATTATTCAAGAGAAGCTGGCGTGAGAAAGCTTGAGCAAGAAATTGCTAAAATTTGCAGAAAAGCAGTAAAAGAATTGCTTAGCAAAAAATCACTTAAAAAAGTGATTGTGAATAGTAAAAACCTTGAGTCTTATCTTGGTGTAAAAGTTTTTGATATTGGCCTTGCTTCCAAAAAGAATCAAGTAGGCCAAGTTACTGGTCTTGCTTGGACTCAAGTAGGCGGTGAATTATTGACGATTGAAGCTGTTGTTTTACCGGGCAAAGGAAAAACAATCATTACAGGTAAATTAGGTGATGTCATGCAAGAGTCTATTCATGCTGCAATGAGCGTTGTGAGAAGTCGAGCTAAAAAATTAGGCATAGCTGAGAATTTCTATGAAATGAATGATATTCATATCCATTTGCCTGAAGGCGCTACTCCTAAAGATGGCCCAAGTGCAGGTATTGGTATTACCTCAGCAATTGTATCTGCTTTAACCAATATTTCAGTTAGAGCCGATGTGGCTATGACAGGGGAAATCACCTTAAGAGGTGAAGTTTTGCCCATTGGTGGTCTTAAAGAGAAGCTTCTTGCAGCCCATAGAGGCGGGATTAAAACCGTCCTTATTCCAGAGCAAAATGTAAAAGATTTAACTGAAATTTCAGATGAAGTGAAAAACGCTTTAGAAATTCATCCTGTTCGATGGATTGATGAAGTTTTGGAGCTTACTTTAACTAAAATGCCTAAAAGTATAGGCACAAAGGACCAAAAACCTGTGCCTGTCCCCCATAAAAAACTCAGTAATATTACAAAAACCATTACACATTAGCGTAAACCTAGCGTTGGTAAGGACTATGTTGTAAAATAGCCGCCT
>RHAY01000160.1 GCA_010031285.1 Methylophilaceae bacterium
CGTTCTTTGTTTTCATAATCTGTGCGTCATCGGTCATAGGACCCACTCTGACTTTATGCACCACTTCATTATTTTGTGAAGGCGCTGTGAGTACGACCGCCTCAAATCCTAAAAGTGCCAACTTTGCTTTTGTATTATCCGCATCTTTATCTGTATTAAATGATCCCACTTGGTAGAAGTAAACTTCTTTTTGTGGAATGTTGGCTGGATTTTTCAAAGACTGTGTGGCTTCGCGATCCGAGATATTTTTGTCACCATTAGGCAAAATATTATAGAAATCAAATTTAGTCGGTTGGTCTTGAATAGCATCAGAAGTTGCTTCCCCTCTAGGCGCTACTCCATTTATTTCAATGCATGCACCATTCGTGTCCTTATTTACAAAAGGACTCATACCGTTAGTAATGAAAACCGTAATACCAATCGATAAGCCGATACCCACTAGAATGCCCATAAAAAGGCCGTTCACAAAAGAACTACCTGATTTATCTTTTTCCATATTCACCTTTTAAATTACATTTTTTCCGGAGCGTTGACACCGAGAAGGCCTAGACCATTTTTTAAAACAATTTGTGTGGCACGGATTAAACTCAAGCGCGCTAGCTTTTCGTCTTCATTCTCAACCAAAAACTTAGTGTCATTATAATAGCTATGAAGATCTGCCGCACATTCTTTTAAGTAGTTTGCAATCGTGTGCGGTGCTAATTCACCGCCTGCATATGAAACTATTTCCGGGAATTCGCTTAAGCGTTTAATGAGAATTAATTCTTGTGAAGATTTTAGATTATTTACATTCACTTTATTTAATTGATCACTATTTCCACCCCATTGTTTTAAAACACCGGCAATACGAGCGTGAGCATACTGAATGTAATACACAGGGTTATCTGAATTCTGTGTTTTTGCTAAATCAATATCAAAAATAAGTTGTGAATCAGGTTTACGAGCGACTAAGAAATAGCGTGTCGCATCACAGCCCACTTCATCAATCAAATCGCGAAGTGTTACATAACTACCCGCACGTTTCGAGAGCTTCACTTCCTCGCCCCCCTTCATCACGGTAATCATTTGATGAAGGACGTACTCAGGATAGGTTTCAGGAATCCCAAGTTTAAGTGATTGAAGCCCTGCTCTGACCCTTGTGATGGTGCTGTGATGGTCAGAACCTTGTTCGTTAATGACGCGCTTAAATCCGCGCTCCCATTTATTAAGGTGATAAGCCACATCAGGAATGAAGTAGGTATAGCTGCCATCTGATTTTTTTATGACACGATTTTTATCATCACCAAACGCTGTCGTTTTTAACCAGAGCGCGTTGTCCTCCTCATAGGTGAATCCATTTTTAATCAGAGACGCTACGACTTTTTCAATCTGACCGTTTTGGTAGAAAGAAGATTCAAGCGTGAAGACATCAAATTTGATTTGGAATGCATTGAGATCCTG
>RHAY01000017.1 GCA_010031285.1 Methylophilaceae bacterium
GTCAAGAACAGCTTCGTAAAAAATATGGTTTAGATGCTGCTTCTATCGCTAAATCAATTGAGAAAAAATTAACCTAGTGATACACTCAAGTATTAATATTTAACTCTTTATTATGACGCCACACGATCATTCATGCCCGATTGAAGATGTTCAAAACTCGCCTGATCTTAGGAGTTTGGATATTGATAAAGTCGGTATTAAATCTATAAGACATCCTGTGCTTGTGAGAGATAAAACAGGTGGTGCACAACACACCGTTGCAACATTCAATATGTATGTATATTTACCTCATAATTTCAAAGGCACTCATATGTCTAGATTTGTGGAAATCTTAAATATGAATGATCGAGAAATATCTGTTGAATCTTTTGAAAATATCCTAAGAGAAATGATTAAACGACTTGAGGCTAAATCATGTGATGTCGAAATGACATTTCCATATTTCATTAATAAAACTGCTCCTGTTTCTGGCGTAAAAAGCCTTTTAGATTACGATGTAAGTTTTATTGGAAAAATTATTGATGGAACATTTAAGAATACAATTAAAGTAGTTGTCCCGGTCACAAGCCTTTGCCCTTGTTCAAAAAAAATTTCAGATTATGGCGCTCACAATCAAAGGTCTCACGTCACAGTGACCGCTGAAATAAATAAATTTATTTGGATAGAAGAATTAATTGAGTTGATTGAAAAGCAAGCTTCATCTGAGCTTTATGGTCTTCTAAAAAGACCTGATGAAAAATTCGTAACTGAAAAAGCTTATGATAATCCTAAATTTGTTGAAGATATGGTGAGAGATGTTGCAGCTCAGTTAAAATTAGAAAAAAGAATTAATCATTTCGTAGTTGAATCTGAAAACTTTGAATCTATTCATAATCACTCTGCTTACGCATTAATTGAAGGGTGAATCTAGCTAATTTATTTTAGCCAAATATTTTATTACCTTTGATCTCTAGTTTTAATCCAAACCAGATCACCAAAAATCCAACTAATGGTGATATAGCAGCAACCATAAAACCAATCTGGCCTCCAAGATATTGAATTAAATAACCTCCTCCCAATCCCCCAACAGTTCCACCAATACCATAAGCTACACTGTTATAAATTGCTTGTCCTCTTGCTTGATTGCGACCTTTAAAATAATAGGCAATTACCTCAATCGATGCTGCATGAAAACTTCCAAAAGTTGCAGCATGAAACATTTGTGCTATAAACAATAAATAAAAATGTTCAGGAGAAGCTCCAATCAGAATAAAGCGAATCACACCTAAAAATAAACTCATTAATAAAATAACCTTAAGTGAGTAGCGTCGTAAAATTTTTGGCATCAACATAAAAATCAAAATTTCACAGATAACGCCAACTGCCCAAAGCCAGCCTATTGTGCCACCACTGTATCCATGCTCTTTTAGATAAATTGAATAAAAATTGTAAAGTACCCCGTGTGCTGAAACCATCAAACTGCAGCCAATTAAAAGTGCTACCACAGAAGGTGTTTTAATAATCTTCCAAATAGATAAATCGTTTTTTTCGTGATGAATCTCCTGGGTCTCAGGAATGGTATTTGATAAGTAAAATATAATGGCTTGAGCAACTAATAAAGCCCACAGTAAAATATTAATTCCTCGAAGATCAATTAAATAACCTAACAATAAAGATGCCGCAATAAATCCAATCGATCCCCATAACCTTATTCTGCTGTAATGTCCATCTGTGGTCGCTAAGTGAGCAAGAGTTAAAGATTCTGCTAATGGCAAAGTTGAGCTCGTAAATAAACTCAAAGCTGACATTATCAAAAATATCCAAAAAAATCCTTTTGCCCAAAAAACACCAGCAAATCCAATCAGCCCCAAAAGTGATGTTAGTTTAATCCATTTGACACGATGACCTGTATGATCAGCCAGCCAACCCCAAAAATTCGGGGCAACAATACGACTTATTTGAAATAAAGAGAGAAGAATACCAATACTTGCAGGTGAGAAATTTTGAGATTGAAGATAAATGCCCCAGTATGGAACAAAAGCACCTACAAAAAAATAATAGAAAAAATAAAAACGCGATAAGCGCCAATAAAGATTATGTGAAGCACTCACTAAATTTTTGGTGTATGAGAGACAACATCGGCATTTTGAGCTCGATGTCTCAATGCTTGATCCATAATCACAAGAGCCAACATTGCTTCAACAATAGGTGTCGCCCTTATTGCAACACAAGGATCATGACGGCCTGTTGTCTGCATTAGCACAGCTTCGCCTTCAGTGTTAATTGATTTTCGGTCTTGAGGGATGCTTGAAGTTGGCTTAAAAGCTACATGAGCAATAATAGATTGTCCGGTTGATATGCCCCCTAAAATACCACCCGCATGATTTGTTAAAAAACCTTGGGGGGTTAATTCATCGCCGTGCTCACTACCTTTTTGTATAATAGAACCAAAACCTTCGCCAATATCTATACCTTTGACAGCATTAATACTCATCATTGCATAGGCGATTTCAGCATCTAGTCGACCAAAAACTGGCTCCCCCAACCCTACGGGCATATTATCTGCGACTACAGTAATTTTAGCACCCACTGAATCTCTCTCTGCACGAATACTATCTAAATACTTTTCTAATTCAGGAACCTGTGCTTGATTCGGGCAAAAAAAAGGATTTTGATTTACATCTTCCCAATTTTTAAATGTGATTTGAATAGTGCCCATTTGGCTTAAATAAGCTCGAATTTTAATGCCATATTTTTTGAGTAGCCATTTCTTAGCTATAGCGCCTGCGGCAACTCTGACAGCAGTCTCTCTGGCACTTGATCTGCCTCCGCCTCTATAGTCTCTTATGCCGTATTTATGGGCATATGTGTAGTCTGCGTGTCCAGGACGGAATACATCTTTAATCTTTGAATAATCTTGACTTCGTTGATCTGTATTGTGAATAATAAATCCAATAGGTGCGCCAGTTGTTTTACCCTCAAAGATGCCAGACAAAATCTCGACTTTATCTTCTTCATTGCGCTGAGTAACATGTTTAGAAGTACCAGGCTTTCTTCTATCTAAATCTAATTGCAAATCTTCTTCCGACAAATCTAAATCAGGCGGGCAACCATCTACGATTCCGCCAATAGCTAAGCCATGAGATTCACCAAAAGAGGTGAGTGTAAATAGAGTGCCTATAGTGTTACCTGACATAGATATGCTTTTTAATAAATATCCCTAAATTTTATCATAACCCGTTTGAAGCCTTTAACTTATTAATTGAGTCGTAAGCCCTTAATCCACTCTTTATACACTCGATAAGCTACCTTATTCAATTGATCACATTTGTTAAAAACATTTTCTAATATCGCTACTGGCGATTGAATCGCTTTTTTATTTTTTTCATTTTTGATTTCAGCCGCTCCAATCTTTGTCCAAATTTCAACCATGGAAGGTATCATTTCAATATGGCATTGAAATGCAATGTGTTTATCAAAATAGCTATAAGCCTGATATTGACAATTTTTATTGGTTAAAAGATGAATTGCGTTTTGTGGTAATTCAAAAGTTTCGCCATGCCAATGAAAAACTTCAAATTCTAATAAATCTCCAAACCATTTTTTTGAAGCTTCTATTTGCTGAGAAGTATGTCTCAAGCTCTGTACTTCATACCATCCAATTTCCTTACAAGAATTTTTTTTAACAGTTGCACCAAGGGCTTTACTAATTAATTGTCCCCCAAGACAATGTCCAAGAACTGGTATATCAGAGCGTATGGCTTCTAGAATTAATTTAACCACTTCTTTGATCCATGGCAAATCGTCGTTCACGCTCATGGGACCTCCCATCAAAACCAAACCAGCATATTCAGAAATAAATCTAGGAATATTTTCCATCTGATCTACTTTAATTAATTGATACTGAATAGCATTTTGATCTAAAAAATCAGCCAAATATCCTGGACCTTCAGTTTCATAAAATCTCAAGATTAAAACTAATTTTTTATTCATCGATAATTTTATATATCCCTAGATCCAGACCTTCCAGTGTATAAGCTCCGATTGCAAAACGAATTAATCTTAATGTGGGGTATCCAATTTTTCCTGTCATTCTTCTGACTTGACGGTTTTTACCTTCCGATATTTTAATTTCTAGCCAAGTCGTTGGAATTGTTTTTCTTTCTCTAATGGGAGGTGTTCTTTCCCATAAATTTTTTGGCTGATCTATAACTTTTATCTCTGCAGGTAAAGTTTTAAAGTCACCCAAATCAACACCGCGCCTTAATTCATCTAAATTG
This sequence comes from Methylophilaceae bacterium, assembly GCA_010031285.1. Classification (GTDB taxonomy): domain Bacteria; phylum Pseudomonadota; class Gammaproteobacteria; order Burkholderiales; family Methylophilaceae; genus Methylopumilus. The sequence goes on from RHAY01000017.1 coordinate 4,260, forward strand.
CTCTCTTTTGGGGCGCCTTCAACTTGAACCCAATAAGTTTTTTGCATTTTATATTTAGGATCGCTAATTTGATGTTGAAATAAGCCATCATCAGTTAGAATAATTAAACCTTCACTATCTGTGTCAAGCCTGCCTGCAGGATAAACACTAGGTATTGGTATAAAGTCTTTAAGCGTCTCATGGTTATCATGTTTACTAAATTGGCAAACGACGCCATAAGGCTTATTAAATAATATTTTCATTAAACTTAAAGTGAGTATGAATGCTTAGCAAAATTAATCTTCCAAAAAATGCATCAAAAATTACTGTTAATTCAAATCTAAGTTTGAATGTTCCAGATCGTCCTATTATCCCATTTATTGAAGGTGACGGTATTGGTGTTGATATCACTCCAGCGATGTTAAAGGTTGTAAATCAAGCCGTTCTGAAGGCTTATGATGGAAAAAAAGAAATTGCTTGGATGGAAGTATTTGCCGGAGAAAAAGCCACAAAAATATATGATCAAGATACATGGCTACCTCAAGAAACTCTCGATGCAATGAAAGAGTTTGTTATATCTATCAAAGGCCCTCTCACAACACCTGTCAGTGGCGGAATCAGATCACTGAACGTAGCGATGAGACAAGGGCTTGATTTATATGTTTGTTTAAGGCCGATCGAGTATTTTAATGGCGTTCCAAGCCCTTTAAAAAATCCTGAAAAAACAAATATGGTAATTTTTAGAGAAAACACAGAAGATATTTATGCAGGGATTGAATGGCAAGCATTCTCAGAAGAATCAAAAAAAATTATACAAATGATTTCAGAATTGGGTGTAAAAAATAAAATTCGCTTCCCAGAATCAACTGCCATAGGCATTAAACCTGTTTCGAAAGAAGGCAGTCAAAGACTTATAAGAAAAGCAATTCAATATGCTATCGAACATAAAAAAAAATCAGTCACGCTTGTCCACAAAGGCAATATTATGAAATTTACTGAAGGTGGATTTAAAGAATGGGGTTATCAATTAGCCCAAGATGAATTTGGCGCTAAACCTATTGAAGGGAAATCCAGCTTTATGTGTTCCAGTGGCCTTATCGTCAAAGATTGCATTGCTGATGCTTTTCTTCAAGAAATATTACTTCATCCAAATGAATATGATGTCGTAGCCACCCTTAACCTTAATGGGGACTACATTTCAGATGCATTAGCTGCTCAAGTTGGTGGCATTGGTATTGCTCCAGGCGCTAATTTATCAGACTCAACGGTTATTTTTGAAGCCACCCATGGAACCGCACCAAGTATTGCAGGCAAAAAAATTGCCAATCCTAGCTCTTTAATTCTTTCGGCTGAAATGATGTTAAGGCATATTGGCTGGGTTGAAGCTGCCAACACTCTCCTTTCAGCATTCAGAAAAACATTAACAGATCAAAAAGTTACTCAAGATTTCTCATCGCAATTAAATAACGTCTCCCCATTATCTACGGATGATTTTGCTAACGCCATCATAAGTTACATGTAAAAAAAAGCCCGCTTATGCGGGCTTATTTATTTAATTTGAAACTAGGCTTTATTTATATTTGAAGCTTGCTTGCCTTTTGGTCCGTCTGTAACGTCAAAAGTTACTCTTTGACCTTCTTTAAGACTTTTATATCCTGTATCTACGATTGCTGAGAAGTGAGCAAATAAATCATCACCGCCATCATCAGGAGTAATAAAACCAAAACCTTTTGAATCATTAAACCACTTAACTGTACCTGTTGCCATTTCATAAATCCTTAACTTTAAACAAGGGAGGCCCCCCAAAAGTTTGAATCAAGAACTAAAGCACTACTTAAATATAAATTAAAGCTAGCTAAATAAAACTCGAAACCAAACACCTGGGAGCTTTTTTACGTGGTTTAGCCCTAAATGTCAAGATATTTGTTACTTTAAAAAAAGCTTAAGACTTAATGTTATTAAGCGCTTTTTCAATTTCTTTGTAAGGTTGAGCACCTAACATTCGCTTCCCATCGGAAAAAATCAAGGTGGGCGTCGATGTAATACCTAATTTTGATCCTAATTCTAGTATTTGTTCTGTAGGTGCCTCGCAAGCGGCTTTACCTGAGGGAAGTACATCATTAAGAGACCAATCTGCCCAGGCTTTTGAGCGATCCTTGGCACACCAAATTAGCTGTGATTTATTTTTTGCATCAGGATGAAGTTTTTCGATAGGAAACAAAAATGTATAAATTGTCACATTATTAAGATGTGTAAATTCATTTTGTTCAAGTCGTTTACAAAAAGGGCAATCCACGTCTGCAAAAACAACTAGCTTTCTCGAGCCATCTCCTTTAACTATTTTAATAGCGGAATTAAGGGGCAAGGATGAAAAATCAACTTTAGTTAAATCTTCAAGACGCTCACCAGTTAAATCTTTTTTTGTTTTAGGGTCAACGATATGGCCTTCAGCAATAAGAAAAGAAAACTTCTCATCTGTATAAATAATTTGACCCCCCATAAAAACTTCATAGAGCCCACTGTAGGAAGTTTTTTTAATGCTCTCTACTTTATATTTGGGGTATGAAGCCTCAATCATTTTTTTTAAGCTAGCTTCATCAGCCATTAAAAAAAATGAAGGGAAAAATAAAATGAATAAGGCAATTTTTTTTGAAGTCGTCATCTAGTGAGTTGCTTTCTCTATAAGAATTTTTTTAATTAAATAGTTCTGATTTATTTTGTTAAGTCCAAGATTAACCACAAAATCAACAATACGACTTTGAGAAGAAAAAATATGGCTCAACTGATCAGTTAAATAACTTAAAGATAATATATCGGTCTTTCTATTTCGATTGTATTTTTTTAGGAATTGCTTTAAACCGAGGTCATGATGATATTCTTGATATGAGTTTAACAATTCATCGAGCTCTATCACGTCTCTTAAGCCTAAATTTAAGCCTTGGCCAGCGAGAGGGTGAACTTGATGTGCAGCATCTCCTATTAAAATAACTCGTTCTGAAATTAATGATTCATTAATTTTCATGCTCAAAGGAAAATATTGTCGCTTTGACAAAAGATCAATTTCGCCAAACGTTTCGCCTAATTCTTTTTTTAACTTCATGAGAAACGATGCATCATTTAATTTTTTATATTCATCTAGAATGTTATCATTTAAGGAAAAAACAACTGAATACTCATGCGTTTGAATGGGTAAAAGAGCCAAAATACCATCTAGCATGAATTTTTGATAAGCGCATCCTTGATGAGCTTTAGCACTTTTAATATTAAATACTAGAGCCGTTTGATTAAATGTTTTGTCTCTAAATTCAATAGCTGATTGGCTTCGAACCCACGAATTAGAACCATCAGCCCCAATGATCAATTTAAATTGATATTTTTGACCCTTTTCTTTTACAAGATCGACATGATCCATTTCAATATTTAATGATTCAGTTCCATCTATTTTAATTTCATCATAGCTAATTTTACTTATTCGATTCATAAAAGCTTTTTCAAGATCATCATGATTGATAATAAAAGCAAGCTCGCTCATTCCAGCATCATACGCATCAAAACTTAGTGATGTATTTTCTTTATTTGAATAGACCAAAATTTTATTTACAGGCGACATTAAATCTTTAGATAAGAAATTACAAACACCATTTTCTTCTAGCCATTTTTTAACGCCTGGTGTGATGGCATAAAATCTTGGATCTGGTGAATTGTTTTTAATATTTTTTGAATGGGATAACAGACTTGTCTTGATAGCATATTTTTCTAGGGTCACTAATGTCGCCATGCCGACGATACCTGAGCCCACAATCAATACATTACTTGATTTTTCATTCATTTTCCGAAACTCATTTTATCTACTAGAAAATTTTTAATGGGCTTTAAATTATCCAAAAGGGATAAGCTAATTCCCCTTGTTAAGGAAAGTCCAACCAAATCATTCGAGAAAATATTCACTAAAGAATCTGTAAAAAATAGTGTCTTTTTTGTTTCTGATTTTCTTAACGCATAATATTGATTGATGAAGCGATCAGATCCTACTTGAGAAGACTCAGATTCATTAATGAATTTTGATAATTCATAGGCATCTCTAATACCAGTATTAAACCCCTGCCCTGCTACTGGGTGCATTGTTTGTGCAGAATTTCCAATAACAACCATGCCTGTTTTTGGAAAGTCTTCAAGGGTAATTTTCTTGAGCGGGAATGTAATAAATTTATCAGAGTCAAGAAACTTACCGACCCTGTCTCCAAAATGTTCATGTAATTTTTCCAAAAATAAATTTTTTGGTGTTTTAGCTAACTCTTGAATATCTCCATCTTTACCAGTCCAAACCAGAGAAAATTCTTCAGATCCATTGGGCAAAAGTGCAATAGGCCCCATGGAAGTAAATCTTTCGTATGCAATTTTGTTGGGGGGGATCTCAGAAATGACTTTGGTTACAAGCGCAGTATGGTTGTAACTGGTTTCTTTTTTCTTGAGGCCTTTGATTAGTCCTGTGGTATTTTTTCCACCATCAGCTAATACTAAAAATGGCGCCTCAATGGACAAATCTTTATTGCTTCCATATAAAACTGTTGTATCTTTTTCATTTTTGATGGCCGATACTTCAAATTCATAAGTGATCTTTATATTTGAAGATTCATTAACAGCTTCTTCGAGTGCCTTTGATAAATTACCATAAGAGACAACATAGCCTAGGGCTGGCAAATTATATTGACTAGCCGATAATATAGTACGTCCAAAACTATTCTTTTGACTTGTATGAATATCTTTTATTTCAGTAACTTTATTTTCTAAAGACTTCCAAATACCAAGATTTTCAAGAATAAGTTTTGTGCCATATGAGAGAGCTAATGCACGCTGATCCGAATGTGAATCATTTTTTCTTCTTGATTCCAAAAGATGTGAATCTTGATTTTGCTTTGCAAGTAATAGTGAAAACACAAGTCCAACTGGGCCAGCACCTACTATGACATACCCTGGATTTTTCATTTCGCCATCAGAGCTTCAATTGACTCTATAGTTTTTGGGCTGTCTTTTGTAAGTACTTCATATCCATTTTGAGTGACTAATACATCATCTTCGATTCTTATTCCAATATTCCAAAATTCTTTTGGAATATTTGCGGATGGTCTAATGTAGCATCCCGGCTCAACCGTTAAAGTCATACCTGGCTGTAATTGCTTCCATTCTTTCGCGATCGTTTTATAATCCCCGGCATCATGAACATCAAGACCTAGCCAATGGCCAGTTCTATGCATATAAAATTCTTTATAAGCGCCTGTTTCATATATTTCTTGGTGGCTTCCTTGGCACAAACCAAAGTCTCTGAATCCGTCAATCAAAACTGATAATGCTGCTTCATGCGGCTCATTCCAATTATGATTGGATGAGACTTTAGTTAGCGCTGCACTTTGAGCGTCCAATACTAATTGATAAAAATCTTTTTGTATTTTTGAAAATTTACCATTCGCAGGAAATGTTCTTGAGATATCAGAGGCATAACCCTCTAATTCGCATCCCGCATCTATAAGAATTAGATCGCCATCTTGAATTTTAGAATTATTATCAACGTAATGTAATGTACATGCATTCTTTCCGGCAGCAACAATAGACTGATAAGCTGGTGAGCGAATTCCATGACTCATAAATTCATGCAAAATTTCAGCTTCAAGTTCATATTC
>RHAY01000161.1 GCA_010031285.1 Methylophilaceae bacterium
TTAAATAATGAAAATTAGTGAAGTGCAATTTTTTTGCTTTACATAAAATAAATTACTACTAATAATTAGCTTTAGTTTTTTTTATTTTGATTGAAATTAAAACATATGGGTATTGAGTCGGTTTTAAGCGAACATAGAACTTTTCATCCAGAACAAGCATTTGTAGAACATGCCAATGTGTCTGGTATGAAGGCTTACGAGAAATTATGTGCCGCTGCAAACGATAATTACGAGAAATTTTGGGCTGATCTTGCTCGTGAATTAATTATCTGGAAAAAACCTTTCACTAAAATTCTTAATGACTCTAATGCACCTTTTTACAAATGGTTTGAAGATGGTGAGTTAAATGTTTCTTATAACTGTCTTGATAAACATCTAAGCACTCAGCCTAATAAAATTGCTATTATTTTTGAAGCAGATAATGGTGATGTCATTAATGTCACATACAAAGAACTTTATGAAAAAGTCTGTCAATTTGCAAACGGTCTCAGAACATTCAATTTAAATCTGGGTGATAGAGTTGTTATTTATCTTCCCATGGGCATTGAAGCAGTTATTGCCATGCTTGCTTGTGCAAGAATTGGATTAACGCACTCGGTTGTATTTGGTGGCTTTTCAGCAAAAAGTATTCAAGAGCGTATCAAAGATGCGCAAGCAAAGCTTGTCATCACGGCAGATATTCAATTTCGAGGTGGTAAAACGCTACCTCTTAAAGCTGCGGTCGATGAAGCACTTAGCTTGGGCGGTTGTGAATCAGTCATTGGCACTGTGGTTCTTAAAAAATCCAAAGAAACTATTGAATTAAAAAATAAAGAAATCTGGTGGCACGATCTTATTAAAAATCATTCTGCTAATTGTGATCCGATATATGTAAATGCCGAGCATCCACTCTTTTTGCTTTATACATCAGGTTCAACCGGTACACCTAAGGGTGTTCAACACTCTTCAGCAGGCTATCTCCTGCACGCTATGAATACGATGCGATGGACTTTTGATATTAAAGGGAAAGATGTTTATTGGTGTACAGCAGATGTAGGATGGATTACAGGACATACTTACGTTGTTTACGGTCCCCTTGCAATGGGCGCTACCCAAGTAATCTATGAAGGTATTCCGACTTTCCCCCACGCAGGCCGTTTCTGGCAGATGATAGAAAAGCATCAAGTAAGTATTTTCTATACAGCACCGACAGCAATCAGGTCCCTTATTAAAGCTTCCGAAATAAATAAAGAGTCTCACCCTGATACTTACAATTTATCGAGCCTTCGTCTTTTAGGTTCAGTAGGAGAGCCTATCAATCCTGAAGCATGGATGTGGTATTACGAAAAAATTGGTCATCATCGTTGTCCAATTGCAGATACATTTTGGCAAACCGAAACAGGGGGTCATGTCATTACGCCTTTACCGGGCGCAACACCACTAGTACCTGGATCCTGTACC
>RHAY01000162.1 GCA_010031285.1 Methylophilaceae bacterium
AGCAGCCTAAAAAATAAATTGATTTATGCCGGAACTTCCTGAGGTTGAAATTACCTGTATGGGGCTTCAGCCCATACTTCAAAAGTCTATTAAGGATGTTGTTGTTAGAAATGCATCATTAAGATGGCCAATTCCTACACACTTAAAAAAAACACTTCCCAATCAAAAAATATTAGCAGTTAAAAGACGCGCAAAATATATCCTTATTCAATTTGAGAACGCCTACCTCATGATTCATTTAGGTATGTCTGGACGACTTGAACTTTTAAAAAAAAATATTTCGCCAGAAAAGCACGATCATGTCGACATTCAATTTAAAAATACAAAAAATATTTTAAGATATACAGATCCTAGAAGATTTGGTTCTATTCATTGGATAGATAAAGATATCAACCAACATTTTTTAATTTCGAAATTAGGTCCCGAGCCTTTAGAAAAATTTTTTACTGATAAATATTTATTTTCAAAGATACAAAATAAAAAAACTACAATTAAAAATATTATTATGGACAATCATATTGTTGTGGGCGTTGGAAATATTTATGCAAGTGAATCTTTATTTAAGGCTAAGGTGATGCCGAGTAGAATGGCGAAGGATGTTACTTTGAATGAATGTAAGAAGATTGTAAAATATATTAAGGAGACGCTTCATAAAGCTATCGAATTGGGAGGTAGTTCTCTGAGAGATTTTTATAATGTAAATGGGCAGTCTGGTTATTTTCAGCAAACTTATGTTGTATATGGAAGAAAAGGAAAGCCTTGTCGAGTATGCAAATCAATTATTGAGTCAAAAATTATTGCACAGCGATCAAGCTTTTATTGTCCGAAATGCCAAAATTAACTTTTAATTTTATTGGTTTCTTTTATGATACTGGGAAGCAAAGATCCCACAATCATTCCAATAACGCTATTAACTAACCCGATAAGTTGTGCTGGTATTGGTATATTGTCGCCCAGAAAAAATTCAACAAACAACCAAGAACCTACCCCTCCAATAATGGCCATTAGAGCTCCCTGGCTATTTGCTTTTTTCCAGAATGCGCCAAATACGAGTGGTACAAATGCACCAGCAAGTGTAATTTTATATGCTGATTCAACCATGCCAAAAATTGAAAGATTTGAGCTTAGTGCATAAAGTAATACGATAGAAGAAAAACATACAAGGGTAATTCTCATAATTTTAAGTAAATGTTTATCGTTTATTCTTGGAAAATATCCTTTAACAATATTTTCTGCAAAAGTAATAGAAGGTGCTAGCAGTGTTGCTGACGAGCAGCTCATAATAGCTGACAAAACTGCTCCAAAAAATATCACTTGGGCAAATATAGGCATGTAATTAAGTACAAGCATAGGTAAAACGTGTTGTGAATTTGTATTTACAAGTCCATTAAAATAATCTGCATCAATTAAAGTTGCTGAGTAGGCAATAAACATTGGTAC
>RHAY01000163.1 GCA_010031285.1 Methylophilaceae bacterium
CCGTCTGATGTGTCTATAGACGATTTAGCAAAACTCCCCAAACAAACGATTGATTGGTATGGTGTTAGAAATTACCAAGCCAGAAACTTTATGCGAGACTTAATGAAGGTAGGTGACCTTGCATTCTTCTATCATTCAAATTGTGATGTCCCCGGTATCGCTGGTATTGTTAAAGTCAGTAAGCTTGCTTACCCTGATCGCTTTCAATTTCAAAAAGGTCACAAGTATTTTGATCCCAAATCAACACCTGAGAATCCACGCTGGCTTAATGTGGATGTCACACTTGTAAAAAAAACGAATTTATTAAGTCTAAAAGAATTAAGAGAATTTAAAGCGCTACAAAACATGCGCTTACTTCAAAAAGGTAATCGCTTATCGATTACTCCTGTGACAGAGGATGAATGGTCCTTTATTGCAAAACATTTAAAATAAAAAAGCCCAAACTTTTTTTGGGCTTTTTTAAATAAGACACTGTTTTTTATTTTATGTTATCTAAACTACCCATAGATTTTGGATAAGCCACCACACCCCATGGAATCTCCTTATTAGAAATGTGTTTAGTCACCTCTAATTTTTCTGTATCAATCACAAGCACTTCGTCTGATTTACCGCAAGCAAGCAAGATGTCTTTGTCATCTGGTGAAAAACTAAAATGCCAGCAACGTCGACCTGTTGGAATATCTTTAATCTTTTCAAAATTAGTCGTGTCATAAACCTCTAACGTTTTTGCTTTTGAGGTTGCAACAAATAGTCGCTTTCCTTCTCGATCGAAACTCACACCATAAGGCGACTCACCTGTGGCAACTGTTTTGAGATGTTTAAACTGACTATTTAAAACAATAAAGCTATTTCCCATCTCTAAGGTCGACACGTAATACTTTCCATTCGGTGCTACCTTGATACCGCGTGGACGATCTCCATATTTTTTAGTTGAAATCGTTTTTAATAATTTACCGCTATTAAAGTTATGCACTGTGATGGTGTTGTCAGCTTCATTGGTCACAATAATTTCTTTGCCATTTTTACTGAATTCAATACCCTCTGTTTCAGGGCCGCCAATAATATCTCTGATTTTTTTGCCCTTGGCTAAATCTACAACTGCAATGCGCGCGGGGATTTTTGCTTCATCATTATCATTATCCTCTTGCCCAGCTTGAGGTGCCTTACCGGTCGATGCAGGTTCGGTTGATACAAATACTTGGCCCTTGTGCACACGAATAAATTCTGGATTCTTACCTACTGCAATATGTTTCACAAACTGATTTGTCGTTAAATCAATGACAGATAAATTGTCATCATCTTTATTTGCAGTAATTAAATAGTGCCCATCCTCTGTGACACCTATACCGCGGGGATTTTTAGCTTGAATGTCGATTGAACCCTCTGTTTCCATGGTGTTTAAATTAATA
>RHAY01000164.1 GCA_010031285.1 Methylophilaceae bacterium
ATGCAAAGGTCGGGATTGTTATCAATGTGACGCCTGCAGTGCCGGCTACAGAATCAGATTCCGATAAACAAGCAGCTGAACTTGCGCATGGTTTTGATAATGCTTGGTTCCTTAATCCAGTCTTTGGAAAGAGTTATCCTGAAGATGTATTGCTTGAGTTAGGGAAATCACCTGACATTCGAGAGGGTGATATGTCTTTAATCGCCCAAGATATTGATTTCCTCGGTGTTAATTTCTATTTCCGCCAGACTATTGCTGCAAATCCAGAAGGGAAGCCACTTCCCCTAAATGGCGTAAGACGTCTCAATGTAAAACGGACGGCCATGGATTGGGAGGTCCACGCTCCGGCGTTTGAAGATATCCTCTTAAGAATAAAAGAAGATTACTCGCCTAAAGAAATTTTCATTACTGAAAATGGCTCTGCCTGGAATGACGAATTAAAAAATGGAGCTATAGAAGATGAAGAGAGAATCAATTATCTAAAGGACCATCTCGACGCGATGTTCTCTGCGAAGAAGAAGGGTGCTCCTATTAACGGCTATTTTGCTTGGAGCTTCTTTGATAATTTTGAGTGGGCCTACGGGTATGACAAACGCTTTGGCCTTATATATGTGGACTATAAGACCCAAGAACGCATCCCAAAGAAGAGCGCCTACTACTATCGAGATCTACTCCTTAACCGCACCACTCGATAAGCCAGCCACTAACCATCTCTGAATCACAACGGTTAAGAGAACAATCGGTACAAGAGCCACTGTCGCAGCTGCAGCCATGGGACCCCAATCAAGGGTTCGATTACTGATAAAACTCGCAACAAGGACAGGTAGCGTCTTCGCATTCTCGCCCGCCATTATTACGGGAATTAGAAATTCATTCCAGGATAACAACGATACGAAGATGGGCAGAATAATCCTGGTAAACATACGAAAATTAGATGCTCCATCAACACGTGCAGATTCTTCTATCTCAATTGGAATCTGTTCGAAGAAGCTCATCAATAGCCAAATTGCAAACGGAAGATTGAATCCAGCATAAATCATTATCAAAGCTATTTTTGAATCATAGAGTCCGAAAAAAGAACTCAATTTATAGATAGGCAATAAAAGCACAATTCCAGGTAACGCTCTTACCGCAATCATAAGCCCTTCGAGGGGTCCGCGACCTCTGAATTTTGGTTTTCGCGCGAAAGCGTACGCCGCAAGGCTACCCAAAACTAAGCAAATGATTGTACTTCCGATTGTTATAAGGATGCTATTCCAATAGATTTCCCAGAATTTATCCATCGAGAAGAGTGAGTGATAATTCTTAAACGTGGGCGAAAAATTGAAGAACTTTGGAGGCAAGGTATAGGTATCAATTCGATTCTTAATTGAAGTCGAA
>RHAY01000165.1 GCA_010031285.1 Methylophilaceae bacterium
AAATACACGTTTTGTTTTTAAATCTTGAACAGGATGGTTTGCACCATGGTGTCCAAATTTCATCTTGGACGTTTTTGCACCACTCGCTAAGGCTAAAAGTTGATGTCCTAAACAAATACCAAAAGTAGGATACCCCTCATCGACTAATTGCTTAATCGCTTTAATCGCATAATCACAAGGCTCAGGGTCGCCCGGTCCATTCGATAAAAATACACCATCAGGTTTTAATCTAACCACTTCTTCGTAAGATGTTTCAGCAGGGACCACAGTGACCTTGCATCGTCTTGAAACCAACATCCTTAAAATATTTTTCTTGATACCGTAATCAAATGCGACCACATGATAATCTGATTCTTTGTGACTAATATAGCCTTCAGATAATGACCACTCACCTTGATTGAAGGTGTAAGCTTTTTTAGAGCTCACCACTTTAGCGAGATCCATACCTGATAGCCCCGGAAAAGTTTTAGCTTCCTCATGTGCTTTTTTATCGTCATCAGACTCGGCAATAATGCAGCCAGCTTGCGAGCCATGCTCTCTTAAATGTCTTGTGAGTTTTCTTGTGTCAATATTTGCGATCGCAACAATGTGATTCGCTTTTAAGTATTCGGGGAGTGTTTGTTCGCTTCTAAAATTACTATTGACCATGGCAAGATCGCGAATGATTAAGCCGCTTGCATAGACCTTATCGGATTCAACATCTTCTTGATTAACACCTACATTACCAATATGAGGATAAGTGAGTGTGACAATTTGTTTGGTGTAAGAAGGATCGGTCAGAATTTCTTGATAACCCGTCATGGAAGTATTAAAAACAACTTCACCTACGGTTAAACCTGGAGCACCAATTGAAATACCTCGAAACTTAGTTCCGTCTGCAAGCACTAACACTGCCGACATATTTCGAGACAAAATGACTCTCCAGTATTTGCGAATTCAAGGGTTTGGGTACTGGATATACAAAACGGGAGAAGTTTTTAGCAGCTCCCGTTTCAAATATCGTAGATATTATAGTCGATTTAGCGCCTTATTTCAACGCACTAAAAGACGATAAAAAGTTAATTGTCAGAGAGTCCTAAGACCTTTTGCATATCAAAAAGACCGGTTTTTTGGTGGGATAAAAACTTAGCGGCTCTGAGTGCACCTTTGGCAAAAGTTGCTCGACTTGAAGCCTTATGAGTTAATTCAATTCGCTCACCTGTGCCTGCGTATAAAACTGTATGATCGCCTACAATGTCGCCACCGCGAATCGTTGAAAAACCAATGGTGGTTTGCTTTCGCTCCCCTGTATTGCCGAAACGCTCATATTGCGCATCTTTTTTGAGGTCACGACCGCTCGCTTTCGCAACAGCCTCACCTAATCGTAAAGCTGTACCTGAA
>RHAY01000166.1 GCA_010031285.1 Methylophilaceae bacterium
GGTGCTACAGTTGAGACAACTGATATTGAAAAATTACTCCCTTGGATAAAATGGGCTTATTTGACAAATTTAAATGTATAAAGTTTTAATAGCAGACAAACTTAGTAATGAAGCTTTAGCTATTTTCAAAGAAAATGGCATTGAAGCGATTACTAAAACTGATCTTGATGCAAAATCATTAATAAAAGAATTACAAGATTGTGATGGACTTGTTGTTAGATCTGCAACAAAAGCAACTAAAGAAGTAATAGAGTCTTGTAAGAAACTAAAAGTTATTGGCAGAGCAGGAATTGGAGTTGATAATGTAGATCTTGATGCAGCCACAAGCAATGGCAAGGTTGTAATGAATACTCCATTTGGAAACTCAATTACAACAGCAGAACATGCAATTACATTAATACTTTCAACAGCAAGACAAATTCCTTATGCAGACAAAACTACCCATGAAGGCAAATGGGAAAAATCTACTATTAAAGGAGTGGAAGTTACCGGAAAAACATTAGGAATTATTGGCTGCGGTAATATTGGAACAATTGTTGCGCAACGTGCATTAGGTCTTCAGTTTAAAGTAATTGTATTTGATCCATTTCTACAAGACAAAAGAGCAATAGAGCTTGGAGTTGAAAAAGTTGCTTTGGATGATTTACTTAAAAGATCAGACTTTATTACTCTGCATACACCTCTTAATGAAAAAACAAAAAATATAATTAGTAAGGAAGCATTCAAAAAAATGAAAAAAGGTGTTCGTATTGTTAATTGTGCACGAGGAGGCCTTATTGATGAGGTCGCTTTAAAAGAAAATTTAGAAAATGGACATGTTGCAAGTGCTGCTTTAGATGTTTTTATTGAGGAACCTCCAAAAGGAAGTCCTCTTTTAGGAACTAAAAACTTAATACTGACACCGCATTTAGGAGCATCTACAACAGAGGCTCAAGAAAAAGTAGCAGTACAAATTGCAGAACAGATATCAGATTATTTAAAAACAGGAGCTATTACCAATGCAGTTAATACTTTTTCTCTTACAGCAAAAGAATATCAGTCGGTTAAACCATTTTTAAAATTATCTAGTTTATTGGGTGGTTTTGCCGGTCAGTTAACTGAGAATGCAATTAAATCAATCCAGATAGAATTTGAAGGAACAGCTGCAAATGTAAATAGTGCTCCGCTTACACAAACTATTATTTATAGTTTATTAAAACCCACTACAGATAGTGTTAACGTTATTAACTCAGTTTTAGTTGCCAAAAGTAAATCTATTTCCATTTCTGAGGTAAAGCATCAAAAAGAAAATGACTATCAGTCTTTGATTAAATTAACTGTTACAACAGACAAACAAACACGTTCAGTATC
>RHAY01000167.1 GCA_010031285.1 Methylophilaceae bacterium
CAGATCTAACATAAGTAATAATTTCCATATCGTTATGTTGATGAGGATCAAAGCCTTTTTTAGCCTTAATAATATCGTCATTAATTACTCGAATTGAGCCAAAACCCATTCGTTTAGGATCATAATATGATGCAAAACTAAAATGATGTTTTGCCTTTAACCATCCATGGTCAGCTCCGCCTAAATCTTTATACTTAATTACAGAAATCATTAATTCTTATGACTTTTGTGCTCTTTTACGTTCGTGTTCAAGTAAGAACTTTTTTCTTATACGAATTGACTTTGGAGTTACTTCAACAAGTTCATCATCATTAATAAATTGAAGTGAATATTCTAAAGTTGTTTTAATAGGAGGAACAATAACCAATGCTTCATCAGCAGTAACAGATCTTACGTTAGATACTTTTTTTCCAATTAAGGGATTAACTACTAAATCATTATCTCGATTATGTATTCCGATCACCTGACCTCCATAAACTTCATCACCATGAGATATAAAAAAACGACCACGATCTTGAAGGTGAAAGATTGCATAATTTACAGCTTTACCTTGATCTTTTGATATCAAAACTCCATTATTTCTCTCCCCTAACGCTTGATTTATTTTAGGGCCATAATGATCAAAGGAATGATACATAAGTCCTGTTCCTGATGTGGTTGATAAAAAATCTGAACGAAAACCAATTAAACCTCTTGTTGGAATAATATAATCTAATCGAACTCTACCTCTGCTGTCAGAGACCATATTTTTTAAATCCCCTTTTCTTTCACCAAGTTTTTCCATAATTTTACCTTGATGTTGTTCCTCAATATCAATAGTTAAAGCTTCAAAGGGTTCTTGATCTTGACCATCTACTTTTTTAATTATTACTTCGGGTCGGGAAATTGCAAGTTCATAGCCCTCTCTTCTCATATTCTCAATTAAAATTGATAAATGAAGTTCTCCTCTGCCTGAAACTCGATATTTGTCAGGACTTTCGGTTTCAGAAACTCGAAGTGCAACGTTATGAATAAGTTCTTTATCTAATCTATCTTTAATATTTCTTGTGGTTACATACTTACCTTCTTTACCTGCAAATGGAGATGTATTTACTTGAAAAGTCATACTAATTGTTGGCTCATCAACAATAAGTGGTGGTAACGCTTCAACTTGTTTTGGATCACAAACTGTATCTGAAATTTTAACCCCATCAATTCCAGAGAACATTATTATTTCTCCAGCAGATGCTTCTTGTTTTTCAACCCTTGCTAAACCTAGAAATCCTAAAATTTGTAAAATTTTTCCATTTTTTATTTTTCCCTCTTTATTAATAATTGAA
>RHAY01000168.1 GCA_010031285.1 Methylophilaceae bacterium
GAGTCTAAGTATGTAGCAGGTCAACCATGGGTTGGTGCAACATTAACTATGTTTGCTGGTCCAGACGGTGTTATGGGTGGCTTCGGCGCTTATGATCCAATGACTAACAAAAAAGCTTGGTACAACAAAGAGAAATTCTCTGCTTGGGGCGGTGCTTTAACAACTGCTTCAGACTTAGTTTTCTACGGTACTCTTGACCGTTGGTTCAAAGCTCTTGACGCTAAGTCAGGTAAAGAACTTTGGAAATTCCAAGTTGGTTCTGGTGTGATTGGTAATGCATTCACATACTCAAACGGTGGCAAACAATACGTTGGTGTTTTATCAGGTATTGGTGGTTGGGCTGGCGTTGCGATGAACCTTGGCTTAACTAACCCAACAGACGCTCTTGGTGCTGCTGGTGGTTATGCTGAACTTACTAAGTACAATGCTGCTCCTGGCGGCGGTGCTTTAACAGTATTTAGCCTATAATTAATCGAAAGATTTTTTATAGAACTAACTGTTAGTTAGTATGTCCTATAAACACCCATTAATATTAGCTTTATGTGTTTTAAATTTAATTCAAGTTGGATCGGTATTTGCTTTAGGACAAGATCGTGAAGATGGCTTGCCAGGTATGCCATATAGAATTCCTGCAGAAAATGAATTTAGAGTTTGTGCCGACCCTGAAAACTTACCCTATTCCAATCAAAAAGGTGAAGGTTTTGAGAATAAGATTGCAGAAGTTTTAGCGAAAGATTTAGGCAAAGAATTAACTTATGAATTTTGGCTTGATCGTCAAGGCTATTTAAGAAATACAATTAATGCACAACGTTGTGACGTAATTATTGGTATGGGTAGCGATGTAGATACATTAAGAACTTCTAAACCTTATTATCGCTCTGGCTATGTCTTCGTATACCGTAAATCAAGTAACTATAATATTAAAGATTGGAATGCGGATGATCTTAGAAAAGGAATTATTGGCATAGTAGGCGAAAGCCCACCTACCATCCCGTTGCGTGATAATGATCTTATGGCCAATGCCCGACCTTACCGATTACAAAGAGATCTCAATTTATCACCAGGCTACATGATTGATGATTTAGTAGCAGGAAAAATTGATGTTGCGATTATTTGGGGACCTCTAGGAGGGTATTATGCAAAAAAAGCTAAAGAACCCCTAGTCGTTGTTCCGGTCCCTGAGTTTAAATCAGAAAAGAATGCATTTGATACTATAAAAGGTAAGTCAGAGTTTAATATTTCACTTGCAGTTCGAAAGAAAGACAAAGACCGCATGGAAATGATTCAAGG
>RHAY01000169.1 GCA_010031285.1 Methylophilaceae bacterium
ACGAGCTGCCAGACTGCTCCACCCCGCGATCGATCTGCATACATGACGCAGAGAGGTGAGACTATAGCATCTTTTTTGAAGGCCTGTCAAACATATCTCGCCCTAAAATCAAGGCTATTCGACTAAAAATTGATTAATTTTCTTTACAAAAGCGACCGGATCCTTTAATTGGCCGCCCTCAGAAATCAACGCTTGATCAAAAATCACTTCAGCAAAATCATTGAAACGCGCTGAGTCGCTTGTATTTTCAAGCTTTTGAATGAGCTTATGCGTAGGATTGATTTCTAAAATCGGTTTTGAATCGGGTGTTTTTTGTCCTGCAGCTTTGAGTAGACGCTCTAGATTGCCTGATAAATCGTGCGCGCCAGCCACTAAGCATGCCGGTGAATCGGTTAAGCGGTGTGTCACTTTCACTTCTTTCACTTTATCGCCTAACGCTTTTTGAATTTTTTCAATCAGTGATTTTGCATCTTTCTCGATTTTCTTTTTTTCTTCTTTTTCTTTTTCGTCCTCGAGCTTCGATTGTAGTTTCTTACCTTCGAATTCATGGAAGGTTGAAAGCAACCACTCATCGACACGATCACTCATGAGTAAAACTTCGATACCCTTCTTCTTAAAAATTTCTAAGTGCGGACTATGCTTCGCTGCCTCATAGGAGTCAGCCGTGATGTAGTAGATTGCTTCTTGTCCATCTTTCATGCGGGCGAGATAATCTTTTAAAGACACGACTTGATCACTTGACGCTTCATGTGTGGAATTGAAGCGGAAAAGTTTTGCAATTTTTTCTCGGTTCGCAAAGTCTTCACTGTGACCTTCTTTCATCACTGCGCCAAATTCTTTCCAGAATTTTTTATAGTCGTCTGGTTTTTTTTCACTCATCTCATCGAGAAGGTCTAGAATTTTTTTCGTGGAGCCCGCGCGAATCGCTTCCACTTCTTTACTGTCTTGTAAAATTTCTCGTGACACATTTAAGGGAAGATCTGCACTATCAATCACGCCTTTAATAAAGCGTAAATAATTAGGCATGAGTTTTTCTGAAGCCTCCATAATAAAGATGCGCTTCACGTAAAGCTTCACCCCATGATGACGTTCGCGATCAAATAAATCGAATGGGGCTTTCGCAGGAATATATAGGAGTGAAATATATTCCTGTTTACCTTCAATACGATTATGGGAATAGGTAAGAGGTGGCTCTTGATCGTAAGAAAGATTTTTATAGAACTCTTGATATTCCTCTTCTTTAATCTCATTCTTATTTCGTGCCCAGAGTGCTGAGGCTGCATTCACGG
>RHAY01000170.1 GCA_010031285.1 Methylophilaceae bacterium
GCGATTTACGCATTTTTAAAACTCCTTAGTTAAAATTTCCTGAAAATAATGTGACTAGTTATTATTATATTCACACAATAATATAAGCAATTACTGTGCCAACTTTATAAGTACCATAAAAAACAATGACTTAGTCAATATTGCCTTAGGCATCATAGGGCTAATATGCACATAAATAAGGGTTTAAATCTGATAAACTATTGAAAATAAAGGAAATTTATCATGTTAAATAATGAAAAATTAAGTGAAATATCTAATAAAATCAGAGAGATAGTGAAAGACTCACCCTTGCCTGATATTGAAAAGAATATCGATGCACTATTAAAGGGCATGTTCACTAAAATGGAGCTTGTCACCCGCGAAGAATTTGATGTTCAAACAGAAGTCTTAAAACGCACGCGTCAAAAATTAGAAGAGTTAGAAAAGAAACTCTCCGAGATTGAGGCGCGTAAAAAATAATGATCGATGAGTTTCTTGTTAAACTCTAAGCTTCAAACATGCCTAAGATCTCTTTAAAAATTCAATGCCACAGGATCTCATGACCGATCAAGAAAAAATACTCAGAAAACTTTTATCTGAACGTATTTTATTGTTGGATGGCGCGATGGGCACCATGATTCAACAACATAAACTCACCGAAGAAGATTATCGTGGCGGTAATGAGGGTCGCTTTGTAAAATTTTCAGGGCCAGAAGGTAAGCGCGAACTTTTTCTTAAAGGTAATAACGAGCTATTAAGCCTTACTCAACCAAACATTATTCAAGGCATTCACGAAGCATATCTAGAAGCAGGTTCCGACATTATTGAAACTAATACTTTTGGTGCGACAGAAATTGCACAAGAAGATTATGCGATGTCAGATTTAGCTTATGAAATGAATCTAGCTTCTGCTAAATTAGCGCGCCAAGCGGTTGAAAAATTTTCCACAAAAGAAAAACCTCGATTTGTAGCAGGTGCCATTGGACCTACCCCCAAAACCGCGTCGATTTCACCGGACGTGAATGATCCAGCAGCACGCAATATTACATTTGAAGAATTAAAAAATAGTTATTTTAATCAAGTGAAGGCATTAGTTGAAGGTGGTGTCGATGTTCTTCTAGTTGAAACCATTTTTGATACATTAAATTGTAAGGCTGCACTTTTTGCGATCGAAACTTATTTTGAAGAAAATAAAATACGTTTACCGATCATGTTGTCAGGTACGGTCACAGATGCATCAGGTCGTATTCTATCTGGTCAAACAGTCGCAGCATTTTGGAATTCAGTGCGCCATGCAAAGCC
>RHAY01000018.1 GCA_010031285.1 Methylophilaceae bacterium
TTCAATAGATAACACGATATAATTTTTTAACTTATTAGTATTAATTTGAATCATTGGTTTTTTTGTATTATTAATCATTGCATCTTGAGCATTTTGAATAAGATTAATGAGCACCTGTCTCATCATATTTACATCTACTTTTGTTTCAGGCAAATCTTTAGATAATTTAGTTGCTATTTTGATTCCAGAATTTTCAAATAAAAGTGAGATTTCTTTAATAAATTTATTAATATCAGTTAACTCTAAATTTAATTTAGGCGCACGTGCGTATTCACTAAATTCATTCACCATAGTCTTCATTGCGTCAACTTGATTTACAATTGTTGCAACAGCCTTATTTAAAACATCTGTGTCATCTTTATTTAATTTAGCTCCTAACTTATGTTTTATTCTTTCAGCTGAAAGCTGTATCGGTGTGAGTGGATTTTTAATTTCATGGGCAAGCCTTCTTGCAACTTCAGACCATGCAGCATCTCTCTGAGCCTGAATCATCATAGTGATATCGTCTATCATTAAAACATAATTGTTAATTTTATTTTGTCTTAATGGTGTAATTTGAAGTAAAAGTACTTGGTTATTTTTTTCATACTTAATTTCAAACTCTTTTATAATTTCTACTTGTTTTTTGTTGCTAAAAGCATAAATTTCTTCCTGAATGCTCTTAATAAAATTGGTTAGTAATTTATTCTTATTTGAAATTGAAGTGAGTAATTTATCTTTATTTTTTGATAAATCAACTTGCAATATTTTAGAAGCGGCAATATTGAATGATTTAATTTCCATTGCATCATTAGTCACAATGACACCTGAGGATAAATGAGCCAAAACTGTTTCAAGATATGATCTTGCGGATTCAAGTCTTATCTGATTATTTTCTGATGTTTGTGTAGCCTGATCTAACTGCCTTGTCATGCTATTAAAAGATCTGACTAATACACCTAACTCATCCTTCCCTTTTTCAGGAAGCATCGTCTTAAAATTACCTTTTGCAATTTTTTTTGTACCTTCGGCGAGCAACGCTAAAGGCTCCGATAATTTTCTACTAAGTAAAAATCCAATTGCTACTGCAGTGAGTATCGCGAGCATAAGTACAAGCGTTAAAGTAATCGAAAAAATGACTTTTAATGAATCTCGACTATAAGAAAGCTTATGATAATCTTGAAATACGGTTTGTACTGATTCAGCAATAGTTGATAAAGAGTCTGGGACTGGTTGCAAAATTTGTAGAATTAATCTTTCATTAGAAACCGAAGCTCCGTTAATCGGTGCCAATACTCTCAGATACAGTCCCTTATTTGTAATAGGTTCAATTTTTCCGTAAATATTATTCTCTGCCTGTTTTAATTGAATTAAAGTTGGTAGTGCAGGTAAAAATGACTCTGCGTCATTACTTGATACAGCAATAATTTTTCCTTGATCAGAAATGATGGTGGCATCTTGCACACCAGATTTTTCGCGGAGATCACTTAGTGCGCCATATTGAGATGTTGTAGGCATAGATGATAGTGTCACTGCCATGCGCTCTGCTTTTAATTCTAAATCAGTCAACATAATATCTAACGCTTTTTGACCTAACTTTAAACCCCCATCAAGCGCAGATTCAACTTTGACGTTAAACCATGATTCAATTGAACGTGTTAAGAAATTTACGGATACCAAATATACAATTAATCCCGGTATCACTGCCATAAGCGTAAAAGAAATAACAAGGCGCATGGATAGGCGACTACCTATTACATCTTTTTTAATATTTCTAAATAACTTTTTAATCTGATTTGCAATGATTGCAATCAGACTCAAAATAAATACACCGCTTAATATAAGAACAATGGTGTAAGAGCTACCTGAAATAAATTCTGAACTTGAACTTGCTTTAGAGAGAAGAAATAAAAGCAGTGCACCAAATAAACTAGCAATGACTATTAGATATCTCATTTTTTATTTATAAATGTCCATTGAAATTGCTTAGAAGCTAATTGCCATTCTTGGTTATTTGTGATGTCCACTTGGAGTTGTTTTGGAAGTTTAGTCTGATCCAACTTTACTTGAAGATATGCTAAGTACTTATCTGTATCATCAATCTGCGATTTATCAAAAACTCGCCAGTTTTTTATTTTTTTAAGTTCGTTTTTTGCCTGAGTTAAATTATCAAAGGCAATAAGGTGATTTTCAGATTCAGTGAGAATAAATTGTTTAGATAACGCATGGAAACTCAATACTACTTCCTTTGTTTTTTTAACAACCTCTTCATCGAACCAATATTTTCTTGGTTTTTTTAATTCAAATTCGATAATAAAATTAATAGGAATACCCTTTCTAATGGCCTCGTCTAGGTCATCATTAAAAGATAGGTCAAAATCAGCACTTAAGAAATAGGCTTCGAATTGATTATTAATTTCAGCATTTTTGATAATTAAACTATTATCAGATGCAATAACCGATGAGGATGCAAACAAACACATCCAAATCACAAAAAAGATACTCAGTTTAATTTTTTTCAAGCAGTGCATAAAAAAATCCATCATGGTTTTCGCTTGGTATTAATTGATTTTCATATCTACTATATTCAGAATCGACTGACCATTTTACTTCTTTTGCGTCATTATGTTCTTTAATAAAACTATCTATAACCTTCTGATTTTCATCAGGAAAGATTGAACATGTCGCGTAAAGTAATTTACCACCCTTTTTTAATAACTGCCACATCGCTTGTAACATCATTTTTTGTTGGTTTGCGAACGTCTCCATATCACGAGGCCTTCTTAACCATTTAATATCAACGTGTCGCCTCACTACACCTGATGCTGAACATGGAGCATCTAGTAAAATACGATCAAATAATTTTTCATTCCACCATGTATTAATCGCTGTTAAATCTGCACACTTCAGCTGAGCGTGAAGTTGCAATCTCTCTAAATTTTCTTTCACCTTATTTAAGCGTTCTTTTTGTTGATCAATAGATACTAATTTAATATCAGCAATTTCTAACATATGGCCAGTTTTACCCCCGGGAGCACTGCATGCATCAAGACAAATCTGACCATCTTTAAGATCTAAAAGCTTTGCCGCAAGTTGCGCACCAAAATCTTGAACGGATACTTCACCTTCTATAAACCCGGGAATTTTTTCAACGGCAATAGGCTCTATCAACTCCAATGCAGCGTCTCCTAAAACTCGATATGGCATGGCTTCAGATTTTAGTTTTTCTTCATATTGCTTAAGATTTATTTTTCTTGCATTAATTCTTAAAGTTAACGGAGGATGTTTATTTCCATTCAGTAATATGCTTTTCCAATCTTTGTGGTAATTATCCTTAATGAGCTTAATCCACCACAACGGGTAGGAGTAAAAAGCTTTTTCATCGGTTTTTAATTCTGTTTGCAGCTTTTCTTTTTGGCGGATAAAATTTCTTAATACGCCATTGACAAAGGCGCCTGCCCAAGATTTGTTAATAAATTTTGCTGCCTCTACGGCTTCATTAACCACAGTAAATTCAGTGGATTGATCATGATTCAATTGAAATAATGCGACACAAAGTAACGCTTCAATTTTTTTATTTGTTATTTTTTTATTGACGAGTTTTTGAATAAAAAATTGATTCTCGCCTAAAAAACGAATTGCACCATACGCCAAGAAGATCGCAACAGATTTTTGTTGTGGTGAAATGCGGGAATGATGATCAAAATATTTTTCAAACACATGATTTAAATTGTGTCCTTTTATGACCTCAGATACACAATCGGCTGCAATAAGTTGAGAGTGATGCAAAATAATTACGACTTAAAGACGTCTCCTAAAATAGGTCGGTGTCCCAAAATAAATTCTTTAGATGATAGTCTTTTGCCTCCAGGCATTTGAAGCTCTTTCACTGATAAAACCCCTTCACCACATTTCACATGAATAAATTCATCTAATTTAATTAGTTGGCCTACCTTGGCATTCTTATCAGTATCTTTACCAATTTCAGCGTCCCAAATTTTACAAATAACATCACGATATTCTGTTTGTGCAACAGGAAATGGATTGAATGCTCTTATTTTTCTTGAAATAACATCAGAGGAATTATGCCAATCAATTCTTGACTCTTCTTTAGTGACTTTTTCAGCGTAAGTGACACTTGCTTCATCTTGAGGTATGGAATTAAGTTCGCCTTTGGCATTTAGCTCATCCATTACTTCTGTCAATAAGAGCGCTCCTAATTCTGCAAGCGTTTTTGTTAATTTTTCTGTGGTGTCCTTTTCGCTGATTTGAATTTCAGTTTTTTTGATCATGTCGCCAGCATCTAATTTTTGAACTACGCGCATGATAGTGACTCCAGTTTTTTCGTCCCCCATCAAAATAGCACGATGAATGGGGGCAGCACCTCGCCATCTTGGCAAAAGTGATGCATGTATATTAAAACAACCTAATGAGGGCAAATCCAGAATGGCTTGAGGAATGATGAGACCGTATGCCGCCACGATCATTACATTAAAATCAATAGCGGCTAACATCTCGTAAGATTTTTTACTTTTTAATTCTGAAGGCTGATAAACAGGAATGCCTAATGCATTGGCCTTCAATTTAATAGCGCTAGGGTGAAGTTTTAAACCCCGACCTGATGGCCTATCTGGCTGCGTTAATACGCCAACCACTTTATAACCTTTATCATGCAGTTTCTCTAGGGCTGGCACAGCAAAATCTGGCGTACCAGCAAAAATAATTTTTAATGAATTCACGATATAGATTGTGGTAAGTTACGCATTCACTAAATGCTCTTTAGCACGTTTTTTCATTTTTGTTTTGATACGGTTGCGCTTTAATGGAGATAAGTATTCTACGAATACTTTACCTAAAAGATGATCCATTTCATGCTGAATACATACAGCAAGTAAACCATCTGCTTCAAGCTCAAAAGATTTACCCTCTCGATCAAGTGCTTTTACTTTAATGCGTTCGGCACGTGTTACTGACTCAAATACATCGGGGACTGACAAGCAACCTTCTTCGTATACTTGCTGTCCTGTTGATTCAATAATCTTAGGATTAATAAAAACTTTTAAGCTGTCTTTTGTCTCAGAGATATCTACCAAAATTAATTGAAGGTGACGATTCACCTGAGTTGCAGCTAAACCTATACCAGGCGCAGCATACATCGTCTCCGCCATATCATCGATAAGCTTCCTAATCGAGTTATCCACAACTTCGATTGGTTTTGCAATGGTGTGCAATCTCGGGTCGGGATAATTTAATATATTTAAAATTGCCATAAATGTTGATTATTTTATTTATTGCTGATAACTTATCTACAAGGCTTAAACACCTTAAACTTATTAGACCTATTAAGAATATTATACTTTGCTAATAGCTCAATTACCTGATTCAAATTCATTTAGCTTTCACTTAACTCTAAGTCATTTTTCAATCACTATCGTAAAGGAACCTTTATGCTAGAACTGCTTATCTATATGTTTGAAAATTATCTGAGCACACAAAATTTACCTGACTTTAAAAGCATTACTGCGGAACTTGAAGCTGCAGGATTTGATAATCAAGATATTGAAAATGCCTTTACTTGGTTTAATCAGTTAAAAGCAATGACAAATGCTATTCCTGTAAAAAATAGTGCTTGTTCTTCTTTGGGTTATCGCATGTACTCAGACAATGAACAAAAGAAGATAAGTGCTGAAAGCTTAGGTTTTGTATTATTCCTAGAACAAGCTAAAGTTTTAGATGCAAACGAACGAGAAATTATCCTCGATCGCGCTATGGCTCTCAAACAAGAACATATTAACATCGAAGAAATGCGTTGGATTGTGATGATGGCCCTTTGGAATGAAGGCCGTGAAAAAGACTTCCTATTTATAGAAGATGCAATCTATCAAGATCACAACTTAGTTTTACACTAAGCGCCTTCTATATTCTGAATGATGCGGGAAATTATGCCTGCTTGATTTAAGGTGTAGAAATGTAAGCTTGGCACGTCCCATGCAATCAACGTTTCACAAAGCTCAGATATGACGTCTACGCCATATGATCTCAAGGAAGGCAAATCGTCCCCATAGCTTTCCAATTTTATTCTAAGCCAACGAGGTATTTCTGCACCGCAATTAGATGCAAAACGAGCCAATTGCTTAATGTTATAGATTGGCATCACGCCCGGAATAATGGGCACATCAATATCTGCAATCAAGCATTCATCCATAAATCTGAAATAAGCATCGGCATTAAAAAAGAATTGAGTAATAGCGGAATTCGCACCCGCGGCCACTTTATTTTTAAAGTTTTGAATGTCTATTTGTGCTGAAGCTGCCTCAGGATGATATTCAGGATAGGCCGCGACCTCAATATGAAAATAATCATTAGTTTCTTGTCGGATAAAGCTCACTAATTCATTGGCGTGTTTAAAATCACCTGATGCTACTTCACCCTGTGGCACATCACCTCTCAAAGCTACAAGATGTTTAATCTCATGTTGTCGATATTGATCGAGTAAAGTTTTAATTTCTGACTTTGTTGATGAAATACCTGAAATATGAGGCACTGCATTAAAGCCTTCTTTTTTTATTTCCAATACTGTTTCAAGCGTTCGATCGCGTGTTGAACCACCCGCACCAAAGGTCACCGAATAAAATTCGGGCTTGAATACGGATAGCTGCTGACGCGTATCTATTAAGTTTTTTATACCTTCCGGCGTATTGGGAGGAAAAAACTCGAAACTGTAAGAAATCTTTTTAGCCATAATTAATAACGATAATGCTCAGGTTTGTAAGGTCCTTCTTGTTTGACACCAATATACTTTGCTTGTGCTTCTGACAAGTTTGTAAGTTCCGCATTTAATTTTTTCAATTGGAGGCGAGCCACTTTCTCGTCCAAATGTTTTGGGAGCGTATAGACACCCACAGGGTATTTCTCAGCATGCGCAAACAATTCAATTTGAGCAATCGTTTGATTTGCGAAAGACGAACTCATCACATAACTCGGATGTCCTGTTCCACAACCTAAATTCACGAGCCTACCTTTTGCAAGCAAGATGATACGTTTACCATCTTTAAAAATCACGTGGTCTACCTGCGGTTTAATCTCTTCCCATTGGCAATCACTTAATGATGCAACATCAATTTCATTATCGAAATGGCCAATGTTACAAACGATCGCTTGATCTTTCATACGAGACATATGGTCATGCGTAATGACATGATAATTACCTGTTGCAGTGACAAAAATATCGGCATGCTCCGCAGCATAATCCATCGTCACCACGCGATATCCTTCCATGGCTGCTTGCAGCGCACAAATAGGATCAATCTCAGTCACCCATACTTGTGCTGATAAAGCGCGAAGTGCTTGTGCTGAACCTTTACCCACATCACCATATCCAGCCACAACCGCAATCTTCCCTGCAATCATAACGTCGGTTGCGCGCTTAATAGCGTCTACTAGAGATTCACGACAACCATAAAGATTATCAAATTTAGATTTAGTCACTGAATCATTGACGTTGATTGCAGGGAAAGCCAATTTACCTTCTTTGTGCATTTGATATAAACGATGAACACCTGTCGTTGTCTCTTCAGTGACACCTTTAATGTGTTTAAGTCTTTCAGAATACCAATGGGGATCGATCGCTAGTTTTTGTTTAATTGAATTAAAAAGCGAAATCTCTTCCTCGCTTGAAGGTTTAGCAATGACCGAAGCATCTTTTTCAGCGCGCGTTCCTAAATGGAGAAGTAAAGTTGCATCACCACCATCATCTAAAATCATATTGGTATAGCCGCCATCGCTCCAGTCAAAAATACGATGTGTATATTCCCAGTATTGATCAAGCGTTTCACCTTTAAAAGCGAACACAGGGGTACCACTTTTGGCGATTGCTGCAGCCGCATGATCTTGGGTTGAATAGATATTACAAGATGCCCATCTCACCTCAGCACCTAAATCTTTAAGTGTTTCAATGAGTACTGCCGTTTGAATCGTCATGTGAAGTGAACCACTGATGCGCGCACCTTTTAATGGTTTTTCTTTTGCATATTCTTCACGAATAGCCATGAGACCAGGCATCTCAGTTTCTGCAATGGCAATTTCCTTGCGACCAAAGTCGGCCTGATTAATATCAGCTACGAGATAGTCTTGTGTATGTAAATTTTGGTTAGTCACTGTATTCATTTTAAATTCCTTTTGAATGCTAAGTGACCAGCTGGGATGTTTCGGTATCCACCAACACCCCGTGACTGGCACGGTTATAAATTGGTGAACGCCGTTTACAAGTTAACTTGTAATCTGAGCCTGGGATTTATGAAAAAATCTCGCAGCGTTCCTCAGAAGAATGGGATTATAGATTAAAAGTATTTAAGACTCAAATACTTACTAAAGTTCAAATAATTAATTTGCGGATTTAAGGATTTGAGACTTATCTGCAGCTTCCCAAGAAAACTCTGGTTCATCACGACCAAAATGGCCATAAGCTGCGGTTTTCTTATAAATGGGGCGCAATAAATCAAGCATCTTTACAATGCCCTTGGGTCTTAAATCAAAATGCTCAAGCACCAATGCGGTCAATTGATCGTCTGCAATCTTGCCTGTGCCATAAGTTTCAACCATGACTGAAGTGGGCCTTGCTACACCAATCGCATATGAAATTTGTACTAAACAGCGAGAAGCTAATCCTGCTGCCACGATATTCTTGGCCACATAACGTGCGGCATAGGCTGCTGAACGATCGACTTTACTTGGATCTTTTCCTGAAAACGCACCACCGCCATGAGGGGCCGCACCACCATAAGTATCTACAATAATTTTGCGTCCGGTGAGTCCGCAATCTCCTTGCGGTCCGCCAATCACGAATCGACCTGTTGGATTGACAAGATACTTGATGTCACCCTTCATAAGCTCTTTAGGCAGAATAGGTTTAATGATTTCTTCAATGACTGATTCGCGAATGGTCTCAAGTGAGACTTCTGGATCATGCTGGGTTGAGAGAACTACCGTATCAATCGAATGCGGTTTGTGATCTTTGTACTTTAATGTCACTTGTGCTTTAGCATCCGGACGAAGCCATGGCAGTCTACCGTCTTTTCTTAAATAAGATTGTCTCTCCATCAATCGATGAGATAACCAAATAGGCATAGGCATTAACTGTGCTGTTTCATCGCAAGCATAACCAAACATGAGCCCTTGATCACCAGCTCCTTGATCCAATGGATCATCGAGCGCACCATCTACCCCTTGTGCAATATCGGGTGACTGCTTGTCATAAGCAACAAGCACTGCACAGCCTTTATAATCAATGCCGTAATCCGTATTGTCATATCCAATATAACGAATCGTATCGCGCGCAACTTTAATGTAGTCCACATTCGCTGTTGTCGTAATCTCACCCGCCAATACCACAAGACCTGTATTCGTCAGAGTTTCAGCCGCAACGCGCGCAGTCGGATCCTGCTCTAGAATCGCATCTAGAATAGCATCAGAGATCTGATCGGCTACTTTATCGGGATGGCCTTCAGAAACAGACTCTGAAGTAAATAAATACTCACTCATGGTTTTTTCCAAGTTTTAAATTACGTAAAGCGTTTAGAATAGCAAAATATCGCGTTTAAATACAATTATGCTATCAAGACCACTCTTATTTTTCATTGTCCTATTCTTTAAATTACCGCTCTTTATTTTGCATTTATTAGGCGGGTTATTTGGTCGTATCACTTATCAATTTGATCGTCG
>RHAY01000171.1 GCA_010031285.1 Methylophilaceae bacterium
CCTGCTTGAAGTCCACCTAAAATAACCCAATCTTTACCCTTCCATTCACCAGTGATCACAGGGCGAGGTGTGGCTTGATTTTTTTCATTCACGACAAAGACAAACTTACCCTGATCGGAATTAAGCACAGCTAATTGAGGTAATACAAATACACCATCTTTTTTACCCGTGGTTACACGGACACGGACGAATTGACCTGGCAAAATTTGGCGTTCATTATTTTCAAATGTTGCTCTTAATTCTTGAGTGCCAAGCGATGGATTGATTTCACTTGCTGCAAAATTTATTTTGCCTTTTTTTTCATATTCATTGCCATCAGAAAGCACAATTGAAACTTCTTGAACATTTTTTTCATTTAATGCGCCACCTAATTTTTTAAGTTCGTTATCTGAAAAACTAAAACGTACCCAAATAGGATTTACTTGAGCTAATGTAGTGAGTAAGCTTGTGTTCGCAGCAACAAGCGCACCTTCAGAGAATTGAAAACGACCCGAGATGCCATCTACAGGTGCTGTGACATTTGTGTAAGAAAGATTAAGTTCTGCTTGTCTTAAATTTGCTTGATTTTGAGCAAGCGCTGCAATACTCATAGATTCGTCGGAAGTTGCATTATCAAATTCACGCTGACTAATTGATTGAGACTCAATTAAACTTTCCAAACGTTTTTTTTCACGCTTTGCTTGCTCAGCGCGAGCGAGACTTTGATTATATTGAGCGCGCGCTTGATTTAAAGCTATTTTGTATGGCTCAGGATCAATCACGAATAATATTTGACCTGCTTTTACTGCAGAGCCTTCATTGTATTTTCGCTTTAATAAGATACCGCCTACACGCGGTCTAATTTCAACTTCTTTAGCACCTTCTGTTTGTCCCACAGCTTCAGCTGTAATAGCGATACTTGTAGGTGTTGCTTCAAGCATAGTCACGGGCAAAACAAAATTAGGTGGCATGCCAGCACCTTGATCTTGTGGTTTGTGACAACCACTTATAGAAAGTAAGAGAAAGCTAAGAAGTAAAATAAATCGAGATGACACAAAATACCGTAGCAAGTAAAGCCCCAATCTTAGAAGTAAGTCATCGAAACAAATGTTTCTTTAATGACTCATTTTACAATCAAATCAGTGAATTAAGATGGACTTCGGTGATTTAAATATATGAAATTTTATGAAAATAAGTGTGCTAAACCAAAAGCTGCGGAGGATGCTAAAGCACCAATGATAAGCGTTTGCATCGCAGAGCGTCCTTGATTTACACCTGTAAA
>RHAY01000172.1 GCA_010031285.1 Methylophilaceae bacterium
ATCAAGATCTGTGGCAGTGATGCAATCTCTTTTAACCCCTGAACAAAAAGATCAATACATCAGCGATATTGAAAAAGATTACGCGCGTGCACGTGATCAACATGCTAATAAAAAAGGTATTAAATTATTAACACTAGAAGAAGCAAGACTTAATAAATTAAAACTTCAATTTGATAAAGCCTATACCCCTAAACCCCCTAAATTTATTGGTAAGCGTGTATTTAAAAATATCGATTTAAATTTAATCGCACCTTATATAGATTGGAGTCCATTTTTCCAGACATGGGACTTAGTAGGTTTTTATCCCGCCATACTTAATGATCCTATTGTGGGACAGAGTGCGACACAAGTTTTCAATGAAGCACAAACCATGCTCACAAAACTCATTCACAACCGAGCACTTGTGGCTAATGGTGTGGTGGCCTTTTATCCCGCCAATAGCGTCGAAGATGATATTGAAATTTATGAAGATGAATCACGGACAAAAACTTTATTCACATACTATGGCTTAAGACAGCAATCTGAAAAACCCAAAGTCGATAATGTACAAAAGCCCAATCAGTGTTTATCTGACTTTATTGCACCTAAATCATCAAATATTAAAGACTATATCGGTATCTTTGCTGTGACGAGCGGATTAGGTATGGAAAAATATGAAGAAACATTTAAAGACAAAAATGATGACTACAGTAGCATTATGTTTAAAGCTTTAGCGGATCGCTTAGCTGAAGCATTTGCAGAATATATGCATGAGCGTGTCAGAAAAGATTTATGGGGTTATGCGGCAGATGAAAATCTAGATAAAGCATCACTCATTAAAGAGGATTATCAGGGTATTCGACCCGCACCCGGATATCCAGCGTGTCCTGATCACACTGTTAAAAAAGATATTTTTACGCAACTAAAATTAGATGAGATCGATATGCATCTCACTGATTCATTTGCCATGACACCTGCCGCATCAGTCTCAGGTTTTTATTTTGCACATCCAGAAGCGCAGTATTTTAGTGTCGATAAAATTGGCGATGATCAATTAAAAGATATGGCGAAGCGTCGCGATGTGTCGATTGAATTTTTAAAAAAATGGTTAGCGCCTAATTTGTAAGACAACAAAAATGCATATTCACATCTTAGGGATTTGCGGAACATTTATGGGTGGCGTGGCTTCCCTTGCCAAAGCTTCTGGTTATAAAGTGACGGGTTGTGATGCAAATGTATATCCACCAATGAGCACCCAATTAGAACAAATTGGTATTGAG
>RHAY01000173.1 GCA_010031285.1 Methylophilaceae bacterium
GTTTGAACACATCTTTTCAAGACAAGTGGAAGCATTGTGTTTAAAACATGATGTAGTGATTGGTATCTCCACATCGGGCAATAGTAAAAATGTAGTGAAAGGTTTAGAAAAAGCAAATGCATTAGGTGCTATTACTGTCGGATTGACAGGTGGCGACGGTGGTCTTATTAAAAAAATATCAAATCATAGTATCGTCGTAGATTCTAATGAAACAGCGAGAATTCAAGAAGCACATATCTTAATCGGACACACACTTTGCGAACTCATTGACGAGAGTCTCTAACAAATGACTGATATCGAAATTATTAAAAATAAATTCAATGCTCGTAATCAATGGGCGTTAGTCATTGGCGACTTGATGTTAGATCGCTATTTAATCGGTAACGTATCAAGAATTTCTCCTGAAGCACCTGTCCCCGTAGTAAGACTTAAAGAGTCTTTTGATCGCATTGGAGGATCAGGCAATGTGGCTGCAAATCTATCGCTCTTAGGAATTAAAACGGTGCTAGCCGGCCAAATTGGGAATGATATAGATGGAAAGAAATTAATCGAGATTCTTAAAAAGAATCATATTGGCATCGATGGCATCATTAAAGATAAAAATCCTACGACAACAAAAACACGCATTATTGGCGAACATCAACAAATGATGAGAATCGACCAAGAGGCTACTGCTGATCTTATCGACTCTAAAGCGCTTATTAAAAAAATTACAACGCTTCTTAATAAAAAACCAGCCATAGTCATACTTTCTGATTATGCAAAAGGTGTTTTAAGTGAGCGCTTATGTCAACATGTCATCAAGATCGCTCGATCAAAAAAAATACCTGTATTGGTTGATCCCAAAGGTATTCATTACGAAAAATATAAAAATGCGACTGCCATTACACCCAATAAAAAAGAAGCAATTGAGGCTTGTCATATTCATGTCACTAAAAATACTAACTTTTTAACGCCGCTTTTAAAATTAAAAAAATCACTCAATTTACAATTTATTGCAATGACAAAGGGTGAAGACGGTATTGATTTAATCCAAGGCGATACAATTAAAAACTTACCCGCTGTTAATCAACAACAAGTATTTGATGTTTCAGGGGCTGGCGATACAGTTATCGCCACATTAGCGGCATGTATGATCGCAAAAATGCCAATTGAAACGTCGCTCAATATTGCTAATATCGCGGCAGGCATAGTCATTGGAAAATTAGGTACGATTCCGATTACACATGCAGACTTAGTTAAAACTTTAAACGCGCAGC
>RHAY01000174.1 GCA_010031285.1 Methylophilaceae bacterium
GGATTAGCCAAAGATTACGACGGCATTTGTCATTTACGTTTTGATGACACTAATCCTGAAAAAGAAAATCAAGAATATGTTGATAGTATTAAAAACAATGTGTCATGGTTAGGTTTTTCATGGGAACAAAATAAAACTTCTCATCTTTATTTTGCGAGTAACTATTTTGACTTTATGTATGAGGCAGCTGAATCTCTTATTCAATCGGGTCACGCTTATGTCGATAAACAAAGTCCTGATGAAATTCGAATCAATCGTGGTACCCTTAATGAACCAGGTAAAAATTCCCCGTGGCGAGATAAATCGATAGAAGAACATCTCACATGGTTCCGCGAAATGCGCGATGGCAAACACCCTGATGGTTCCATGATATTGAGAGCTAAAATTGATATGGCCTCACCCAATATTAATTTACGAGATCCTGCGATCTATCGTATTAAACGTGCACACCATCATAATACGGGTGATACATGGTGTATTTATCCGATGTATACCTTTGCGCATCCGATTGAAGATGCTTTAGAAAAAATTACACATTCCATCTGTACCTTAGAATTCGAAGATCAACGTCCATTCTATGATTGGATTTTAGATCGCCTCATTGAAAATGGTTTATTGAGTAAGCCCCAGCCCCGTCAGTATGAATTTGCAAGACTTAATTTAACATATGCTGTGCTTTCAAAAAGAAAACTAATTGAGCTCGTCGAAGATCACCATGTCACCGGATGGGATGATCCAAGATTACCAACACTTGAAGGTGCACGTCGTCGTGGTTATACACCCGAAGGTTTTAAACTATTTACAGATCGCATTGGTGTATCCAAAGCCGATTCATGGATTGACTATGCAACACTCGAAGAATCCATGCGTGAAGTTTTAAATACCGCTTGTGAAAGACGCATCGCCGTTCTAGATCCGATAGAGCTTGAAATTACAAACTACCCAGATAATATTGATGAAGATTGTTTTGCACCGAACCATCCTCTCAAACCTGAATTAGGAAAACGTGTTGTTAAATTATCTAAGTCGCTTTGGATTGAACGCGAAGATTTTATGGAAGAACCCTCAAAACAATTCTTCAGGTTATATCCAGGTAATATGGTGCGACTCAGATACGGTTATGTTGTCAAATGCACATCTTTTGAAAAAGATGCGACTGGTAAAATTACAAAAGTATTTTGTGAATATTTACCTGATACAAAATCAGGAACGCCTGGAAGTGATAGTGTT
>RHAY01000175.1 GCA_010031285.1 Methylophilaceae bacterium
CATTAGCGCGAATGAACTTTATAACGCCGACTCCTATTCAAATCAGCTCTATACCACTTGCCTTAGAAGGGTGTGATATTTTAGGTTCAGCGCAAACTGGAACTGGAAAAACTGCAGCCTTTAGCATTCCATTAGTTGAATTGTTAAGTAGATCAAAACAAGGTTCAGCTCTAGTATTAACCCCAACGCGCGAACTTGCAAATCAAGTGATAGCAGTAATTATTCAGTTGCTTGGAAAAAACAATCCAATCAAAGCAGCATGTCTAATTGGAGGAGAGTCGATGTATAAACAACTAGGACAACTTAAGTCACATCCAAGAATTATTGTAGGAACTCCAGGTAGAATTAATGATCATTTAGACAGAAAGTCATTAAAATTATCAGACACTGGTTTTTTAGTTTTAGATGAAACAGATCGTATGCTTGATATGGGTTTTGGTATTCAAATTGATAGAATATTAAAACACCTACCAGCAAAAAAACAAACATTAATGTTTTCCGCAACTATACCCGAAGAGATTGTTAGAATGTCGGCTAAATATTTAAAAAATCCTGAAAGAGTTTCTATGGGAGCAACAAATGTCCCATCAATTAAAATTAAACAAGAAGTAATTCACATACAACAAGAGCAAAAATATCCTGAATTAATTAAGCAATTACAGCAAAGAACTGGATCAATTTTAGTATTTGTTAAAACAAAACATAACTCAAAAAATCTAGCGGCTAAGCTTTGTAAGGAAAAATTCAAAGCAGATGCTTTGCATGGAAATCTAAGACAAAGCAAAAGAACTACTGTGATGAGCGCTTTTAGAAATAAGAAATTTACCATACTGGTAGCAACAGATATTGCTGCTAGAGGGCTTGATGTTCCTCACATTGAGCATGTTATTAATTATGATCTTCCACAAGTTGCTGAGGACTATATTCACCGTATGGGCAGAACTGCTAGAGCAGGAGCAGAGGGTTCTTCTTTATCCTTTATTACTAATAGTGATAGAGAAAAATGGAATGCTATTGAGAGATTATTAGATCCAACTATAAAGAAAGAAAACTTCTCCAAAGGCAGAAGTGGAAGTGGTGGATTTCAAAGAGATTATAAAAATAAAAGAAGAGGTGGTGGAAGAAGGCGCGAAGAAAAAACGTAAGAAGAAAGATGCACCAAAACCTAAAACTGCTTCACTTCTCTCAGCAATGTCACTCGACACCATCACTCTCGATGAAGCGTTAAAA
>RHAY01000176.1 GCA_010031285.1 Methylophilaceae bacterium
TCTCTCCTCATTCAGAACCGCGTATTTTAATTGTATTCTTTTGATTTAACAATATGTTTTTTATAATATTTTTGCGATTAAGCGCTTAGGAAAAAGGCGTCCTTTGAGGTCAGGCTGACCTACACCTACAAATTGACCTGATGGACTATATAGGCGCACTTCTTTATCATTTTTACTATTAAAATCAATACTTTGCCCTTTTTTAATCGCATCTAATTCAGCCATGTTTAATTTAATTGACGACAACTC
This sequence comes from Methylophilaceae bacterium, assembly GCA_010031285.1. Classification (GTDB taxonomy): domain Bacteria; phylum Pseudomonadota; class Gammaproteobacteria; order Burkholderiales; family Methylophilaceae; genus Methylopumilus. The sequence goes on from RHAY01000176.1 coordinate 250, forward strand.
TTCGAGTAAGACATCTATGGGCATGAGGGCTTTTTCTCGAGACGCCATAGGCATAGCTTCAAGCGCCTCGATCGAAAGCGCCTCTGATAATTGAAAATTACCCGTTTGGGTCCGTTCTAAACCCTTTAAATGGGCGCCACATCCCATGGTCTGTCCAATATCTTCTGCCAAAGTTCTTATGTAAGTCCCTTTACTACAAAGCACTTCAATTGTAATGATGCTCTTTTCAATGTTTATAAGCTTGATGTCAAAAATTTTGATTTGTCGAGATTTTCGCTCAATTTCAATCCCCTCTCTTGCATATTCATACAAAGGTTTTCCTTCAAATTTCAAAGCAGAATACATAGGTGGTATTTGTGTCGTATCCCCTATAAATTTTTTTAATGTGTCTTTTAATTGGGCCTCATTTAATACAACTTCTTTTTCTGAGATCACTTCGCCTTCTTGGTCCCCTGTCGAAGTGGTGATACCTAATTGAATCGTTGCGATATAACTTTTATGAGCATCAAGAAGACGATGCGAGAATTTTGTAGCTTCACCTAAACAAATGGGTAAAAGTCCTGTAGCCATCGGATCTAAGGTGCCAGTATGTCCGGCTTTTTTTGCATTAAATAACCATTGAATTTTTTTTAACGCTTGATTTGAAGAAAATCCAAGTGGCTTATCGAGTAGAAAAACGCCATCAATCTCGCGCTTCAAAGACTTCTTTTGCATGGAAATAAATTACTGGGGAGGAAGCGCGTCTTTAATGAGTTGTGAAATTTTCATACCCTCATCAATGGACGTATCATACACAAAATGAAGTTGTGGTATGCCGCGCGTTGCCATGCGCTTTGCTAATTGAGCGCGCAAATACCCTGTGGAACGCTCGAGACCTTGCATGATCAAAGGGTTATTAGTAGGAGACGTAAAATATATTTTAGCGTGGAGTAAATCAGGAGTCACTTGAACTTCAGTAATCGTTAGCATGCCTACTGCGGG
>RHAY01000177.1 GCA_010031285.1 Methylophilaceae bacterium
AGGTGGCGGCCTTAACACTACGCAGGCCTTCAATTTCAATCGCAGTGATTTATCTCAGAGTTTTACGATTACTCCAACAGCACTTGGCACCGTCTCAATTGTTGCGAGATCGGAAACGGGTAATCCGCAATCAAATACTCACTATTACATCGTGGGATCCCCAACTCCCACACCAACTCCCACACCAACTCCAACACCAACTCCAACACCTACTCCAACACCAACTCCAACACCAACACCAACACCAACTCCAACTCCCACGCCAACACCTACTCCAACTCCAACTCCAACTCCAACACCAACACCAACACCAACACCAACACCAACACCAACTCCAACTCCAACTCCCACGCCAACACCTACTCCAACTCCAACTCCAACTCCAACTCCAACTCCAACTCCAACTCCAACAACAACGGGTGGTTCAGGAGGTGGTAGCGGTGGAGGCACTTCAACATCTACAACTACTACAACAACTACCGGTACTACAGGTACAGGCGGCGGATCTATAACGACAAATCCTTCCTATCCAGTCGTACCGATAACTTTTACAAATTCAGGTAGCTCAGATGCTGTCTACAACTTCTATGTACCTTCGCTTGAAGGCTATGTACTGGTTTCTCTGACTGTTCCAGCCGGAACCACCAATAGTCCGGTGAACATTGCGGTCACTCCCTTGAGTTCTAAGGCAGATGTTTCAGCGGGCTTCATAGTCATCGATATCACAATGACGAAGCTAAGCGACGGTACAACTGTATCTAGCTTGAATAAGGCAATTGATATTCATTACTGGACTCCCTACATCGGCACAATACCTTCACTTCAGGAAGTTGGAGTTATCTGGTCTCCGATGCCTCTGGTGCTTACTCCGCAACTCCCAGTTCCTTTGGATGCGGCTTACTACGTCCATCCCGATAAGACCTACTCAGTATTCACTAAATCTCTTTCAACATTCTCATTCGCATTAACGCAGAACGATCTCTTGATATCTAATCAGGACAGGTCGCTTCGAATTGGCCAGAGCGTCAAGATCAATTTCGTTGGCGGTTCAGGAGACGGAAAACTCGTCTACGTATCGGATGATTTGAATTTCTGCACTGTAACTCAAGAAGGCCTCGTCACAGCAGTAGCGCCAGGAAAGTGCAACATCTACATCACTAAAGAGAGTTCAAATCGTTTCCTCGCCGCAGTCTCTAACTC
>RHAY01000178.1 GCA_010031285.1 Methylophilaceae bacterium
AGGCCGTGCTCGTATCGGTCTATAAAGACCTATCTGGCAAATTCTCCATAATTTGCAAACTAAATTAACTAAACTTACAAAAACGGATGAATTTTCATCCGTTTTTAATTTCCGTAAGCGACTTTCTTCTCAACACTTAAGTTTTCACTATCAGCCCAATACTTTGTCCTTATTTCGTTTAGGCATGGTCGTAGGAAAAAAAACGCAGAAATTGGCTGTGAAGCGCAATTATATGAGGCGTGTCTTGCGGGAATTAATGCGAAAAAAACAAGAACAGCTCTTAAATTTTGATATAGTGATACGCATTCAAAAATCGTTTTATCGTAGCGATTTTGTTGAGATTGAAACAGAAGTAGATCAAATGATTGCAAGATTGAAAAAATGAAATCAATCGCAATATTATTTGTTAAATGTTATCAATTATTATTAAGCCCTTTTTTTGGTCAGCAATGTCGATTCACTCCGACCTGTTCGCAATACACTATAGATGCGATACAAAAAAAAGGCGTAATACAAGGTATTTTTTTATCAATGAAACGAATAGGCAAATGTCATCCGTGGTGTAAAGGTGGTCATGACCCTGTTATTTAATTTTGGAATTTTATAATTTATGGATACGAAGCGTTTAATACTGTTTGTTGTATTTTCTTTTTCAATTCTTTTATTATGGGACTCATGGCAACGTAAACATGTTCCAGTATCTGAAGTTACAACTCAACAAGATGCGAGCGTTCCTTCTTCTCAAAAATTAAATACAGCGGATAGCAAAACGATCACTCCAGATTCTAATTTCAAATTAGAAACCGGTACCCGTATTAAAGTGGCGACTGATTTATATCAAATTGAAATTGATACCATAGGTGGCGATATTCGCCGCTTACTTTTAAATAATCATTTAGCTGACAACGCTCAAGATAAATTTGTGTTGTTGGATGATGCACAAAAACCTTTGCTTTATGTGGCACAAAGCGGATTAATTGGTAATGATTTACCAACACATAAGTCAACTTTTACATCGGATAAAACAAATTATGTTTTAGAGAATGGACAAAATCATTTAGATGTTAAATTGAATTATAAAAACCAAGATGTAGAAATTGCAAAAATTATTTCTTTTGATCGCGGAAGTTATCAAATAGGTGTGCGTTATGAAATTACAAATCATGGCAA
>RHAY01000179.1 GCA_010031285.1 Methylophilaceae bacterium
AACTCTGTTTTCTTATGAAGTCCTGGAATCAAATCTGCAATCGATACATAAATCATACTAGAAGCTGCGAGCGCTAAAATATAGGGCACCCAATCCATCATGGATTCTAAAATAAAGTAAGCTAAAAGCCCGCCTAAGACCGTTGAAAAACTTGCGAGTAAATTAAAGATAAAAGCCTCTTTTTTCTTGTAACCTGAATGAAGCAAAATTAAAAAATTACCCACTTCTTGTGGAATCTCGTGCGCAATGATTGCTAAAGCGGTGACGATGCCTAAACTAATACTCACCATAAACGCTGAGCCGATTAAAATACCATCCACAAAGTTATGAAATAAATCGCCTACCATGATCATGCTGCCACTTCGTCCTTCGTCATGTGCATCCTGGTGGTTTTTCGAAGTATGGCCTTCATGATTTACATCATGCACTTCGCAATGATCTCCATGGCAGTGACGCCACAGTAGTAATTTTTCGAGCACAAAGAATAAAAGAATGCCAAATAAAACCACAAAAGTTGTCGTTTCAATATTGTTTGTAATTTTAAAAGCGTGTGGCAATATTTCTAAGAAGACAGCGCCTAACATCGCACCTACCGCATAACTTACTAAATGTGAGACAAGGTGGTTTCTCGTATAGAGTGTCACAAGCGCTGCTGTAATCACACTTAATAAGCCACCAATAAAGCAGGAAGATAAAATCCAAAGAAGTGTATGCATGAAGTTAACTTGAAATCTAAGATTTAAGCATTATATCGAAACTAAAAAATGATGGGCTGTCTTTATGATTCAATCATGCATGAAGACGAATTTTCGCAAGCAAATAAATATCAGCCAACCATTTTTGATGTGATACTGACTGAAAAGCTTTTGCCGCCTCATGATGTTTATAACAAAAATTATGTTTGACATCACTCCCTACTTCAAAATGCTTTTGACTAATCGCAGGGCCTAACCAAATAAGGAGTTCATGAGATGGCAGATTCATTTTATGGAGTGTATTTTCAATCACGCCATTTAGAAGCCCTCGCCAGCCTGCATGAATCGCAGCCACCATGGTGCCCTTTTTATTTGTTACTAATAGAGGTAAGCAGTCCGCTGTTTGAACCACGCATACAATATTTTTGTCTTTTGTATAAGATGCATCCGCATGTAACAAAGATGATGGTAACT
>RHAY01000180.1 GCA_010031285.1 Methylophilaceae bacterium
TTAAGCACTTCGGGGTCTAAGACTTCCCAAGTCCGGATTTGCTGCTCAATCATATTAAAACGATGTTGTTCGATGGTATTCATTGTCATGTGCACATTATAACTAAAGAAAAGTTCACCGTTTTGATTCTCATTAAATATAAATCTAACTTGCATTTCATGGGGGTTTCACGTAATTTAATGGAGTGCTAGGGGTCCATCTTTAAGGTGGTGAGAAAAACCCTTTGAACCTGATGCGGGTGATACCGCCGTAGGGAATGCAGTCCTCTAAAAGACTCCTTACGGTATGACAAAAAAATTTAAGGAGTAACTCATGAACGCGACCGATAAACAATTACAAAAAAATATCGATCAATTTTTAAACGAAACCGCTTCGCTTGATCCTGAAGCACTCAAACCTTTTGCAAAATCAAAAAAAGTCTATGTGACAGGTTCGCGTCCTGATTTAAAAGTACCTTTCAGGGAAATTTCTTTATCTGATACGCCTTCATCTTTTGGTGCTGAAAAAAATCCACCCGTGATGGTGTATGACACTTCCGGCCCTTATACCGACCCTGATTATCAAATTGATATTCGTAATGGACTTCCTTCATTGCGCGCTAAATGGATTGAAGAAAGAAATGACACCGAATTTTTAGATGGTCCGACATCCCTTTATGGACACGAGCGCAAAACAAATCCTGAACTCACTAAAATGCGTTTCAATTTATTAAGACAACCACGACGCGCTAAAGCAGGTAAGAACGTCTCGCAAATGCATTATGCAAAACAAGGCATTATTACTCCTGAAATGGAATACATTGCCATTCGTGAAAATCAAAGACGTGAAGGTATGTCAGCGTTTTTACAAACACAACATCCAGGTCATGATTTTAATGCAGCGATTCCTAAACTCATCACACCAGAATTTGTAAGAGATGAAGTGGCACGTGGTCGTGCAATTATTCCTGCCAACATTAATCATCCTGAAACAGAACCCATGATTATTGGCCGAAATTTCTTAGTCAAAATTAATGCCAACATCGGTAACTCAGCATTAGGCTCCAGCATCAGTGAGGAAGTTGAAAAAATGGTGTGGGGTACGCGCTGGGGTGCGGATACAGTCATGGATTTGTCCACTGGCAAAAACATTCATGAAACACGTGAGTGGATCATTCGAAATAGTCCGGT
>RHAY01000019.1 GCA_010031285.1 Methylophilaceae bacterium
GAGCTGCTGTGGCGAGTGGTATCGCAGGTATTTTTATGGAAACACACCCTAATCCAAAAGAAGCTTTATCTGATGGACCGAATGCATGGCCACTTAAAAAAATGAAAGTATTGCTTGAGTTATTAGCTGAAATTGATCGATCAGTTAAAAAAGCAGGTTTCATCGAGATGCCCTAAATAATTAACTGTAAACGAAGGAAAAAGAATGAGTTTTGTGAAACAAATTGTTGCTCGAGAAGTTATTGATTCAAGAGGTAACCCAACTATAGAAGCTGATGTTTTATTAGATTCTGGTGTGATGGGAAGAGCAATGGTGCCATCAGGTGCTTCTACAGGAAGTAAAGAAGCGATTGAGCTTCGTGATGGTGATGCAAAACGTTATTTTGGAAAAGGTGTTTTAAATGCAGTAAAGCATGTCAATACCGAAATTGCTAAAGCAGTAATTGGTCTTGATGTAGATGATCAAACATTAATTGATCAAACCATGATTGAATTAGACGGCACAGAAAATAAGGGTCGTTTAGGCGCTAATGCAATTCTCGCAGTGTCTATGGCCTCAGCAGTTGCCGCAGCAAAAAATTCTAATTTACCTCTCTATCGTTATCTTGGTGGTTCAGGTCCTATGCAATTACCTACACCAATGATGAATGTGATTAACGGTGGTGCGCATGCAGATAATAGTGTCGATATGCAAGAGTTTATGATTATCCCTGCTGGAAGACCTACATTTAGAGAAGCGATGCGTTGTGGTGCAGAAGTTTTTCAAGCACTCAAAAAAACATTAAGTAAAAAAGGTTTTTCAACGACTGTAGGTGACGAAGGTGGTTTTGCACCTAACCTCCCATCTAATGAATCAGCCATACAAATGATTATGGAAGCTATCTCTCAGGCTGGATACGAACCAGGCCGTGATGTTTATCTTGGTCTTGATTGTGCAAGTACTGAATTTTATAAAGATGGTAAATATCATCTCGCTTCAGAAAATCTATCTTTATCAAGTGAGCAATTTACAGATTATCTAGCGACATGGTGTGATAAATATCCGATCATTAGTATTGAAGATGGTATGGGTGAATTTGATTGGGATGGTTGGCATGTGTTGACGCAAAGGTTGGGAAAAAATATTCAACTTGTAGGTGATGATCTTTTTGTAACAAATCCTAAAATTCTACATGAGGGTATTAAACGCAAAGTTGCCAATTCTGTTTTAATTAAAGTGAATCAAATTGGTTCACTCACTGAAACATTCGAAACCATAGCAATGGCTAAAAAAGCAGGATATACAGCTGTTATATCTCATCGTTCAGGAGAAACTGAGGATACAACAATTGCTGATTTAGCAGTTGCGACAAATGCGTTGCAAATTAAGACAGGCTCGCTTTCAAGATCAGAGCGCATTGCAAAATATAATCAACTCCTTCGCATAGAAGAAGAGCTGGGGACAGCTTCATCTTATGCAGGTCTTTCTTGTTTTTATCAATTGAATAAATAACATCATATGAAATCTTTAACTGCTATTTTTGTAGTATTGATAGGGTTAATGCAATATCCCTTATGGTTTGGCAAAGGGAGTTGGTTTCGCGTATGGAATTTAAACCATCAAATTGAAGCACAGAAAAAGTCAAATATGGATAATCAGATTAGAAATAATGTGATAAATGCTGAAGTGGCTGATCTTAAGCAAGGCTTCTCAGCTATTGAGGAGAGAGCTCGCAATGAACTTGGTATGATTAAACAAGATGAAGTCTTTTTTCAATTAACAAATCGTGAAAAAGATAAGAAAGATAATGAGACTTCTAGCGATTTAGAAACTAAACATTAATCAAATTTTTTTTGATCTTCTAAGAAAATTTCAATTAATTCGTTTTTAATAAAAAGCGCTTCATGCGCTTGATCAACTCTTAACTCAATTAGTAAATTTGTTTTATCATTATTTTCTTTGGCTGACCTAATAAGCTGCCCTATGTCCTCACTATTTTTATTTAGGATCTGATCTCCGGGATTTAGATTAACTTGTGATTTAATAAAAGCACGATACATCCGTCTTTTGACTTTGCCTAAGTAGTGTGTTCGAGCAACAATTTCCTGCCCTGTGTAGCAGCCTTTTTTAAAATTAATACCTTCGATCAAATCCAAATTTAAAGATTGTGGAATGAAGGTTTCTTGCGTTGTTGGATAAATTTCAGGAATACCATCCATGATATTTAAATTATTCCAATCATCAAGACTCATCGTTGAATAACTAGAAAAATTAAGCTTTATAAATTCTCTCACTTTAGAAGCTTCACCCATGAGCTGATATCGCCCATCTTTTTGCCCTATGCGGATAATCATAATGTCATGATATTTAACGATATCTAAATGATTTTTTGGAGTCTTAATTTTTCCCTCAGCAAAAACTTTACCCCCCATAAAACCAACGGATATAAACGCGTCTTCTAGTAACTTTAAAGATACTTTTGAACGAAGAACATACATCTTAAGTTTTTTAAGTATGGATTCTTTAATGGAATGATCTATTTGTAAGTGGATTGAATCATTGTTTCTATAACACAATATAAAAGCTAATAACCTACCTTTAGGATTACAAAAGCCTGCATAGAGGGCGTTATTTTCTGATATGAGATTTATATCTTGCGTGAGCTGACCTTGTAAGAATTGAATTCGATCATCACCCTCGACTTTTATCGTTGAAGTTTTATCAAGAACAATAAATTTATTTTCTTCGCTTGATGACATATTGCTTTATTTGTTTTATAGAAATAAATCGAAGGCTAAAAATAATACCTGCTAGTGAGGCAAAAAACCATTTGAGATGAAAATCTGCCGTATCTTGCCATGCAGGTTTCTGTTTTTTCATAGCACTTAAAATATTTACTACAGAATCACCCCTTACATAAATTCCGTTAATTTGTTTTGTTATATCTTTTAAGTAGGTCTCATCTAATTTAGACATATAGCGATCACTTTCACCACCTGCTACATGATCATCTCGTGTACCAATATTTGCTTCTGAGATTTGTGCAATGCCAGGTTGCAATGCAAAGCTCTCATTTGACCAATAGCCTATAAGTTGATTTTTACCATCTAATTTTGGAATGGGTGCACCTTTTAAGCTTCCAATCCCCACAATCACCCAATCATTACCACCTTGAAATTGAGAAAGGTCTCTTGTATTAAATGCATGAAGTTTAGGTGCTTCCTCACCATCTGTAAAATAAACGACTTGAGAATTTTCTGGAAAGCTTCTAATTAAGCGCGCCAAATTAAAAAAAGACTCTCGAATGCGCGAATTACCTGACCAACCTGAACGCCAATCTAAATGATCAATTGTATCTTCTATGGCATTAAAATTTTCGCAAACTTCAATAGGTGTATAAGATGCGGCCACACTCACCCCTACAAACATGCCAATACTTACTTTTGTGCCACAGGGCAATTCAGACATAATTTCTTTAAGGCTATGTTTCATGTATTCAATTCTTGAAACAGGTTTATTCAATACAGACATATCGATGGTATTCATACTTTGCGAAATATCAGCTACAAACATATAGTTATAGATATTATGTTTGAGTGGTATTGATGGATTTATAATGGCGAGCAACATAAATCCAATTGATAATAGAAGTGAGATACTGTCAAAATCGAGATGAGATCTCGATTTTATATTTTTAAGCCACACTTTCATAAATTTAAGGCAAGCCTACAGGCACGTTACCTAGAATGAGCCCAGGTGAATCTGAGTCCCCAACGCCGGGTGTTGGATTTGCAGGTAAAATCATAAGTACACGATCAAGATTATGTTTTACATCCCACGCAGAGTTATCAATTTTAATTGAAAGCATATAAGCTGCTTTTGCTTGTCTAAATAAATATTCGGTTTCATTTTTGACTGTCATATCCGTTCCATTGAGCGCTAAGGCGCGTCTGAAGAAAATATTGCCAATGTTGTAATGGATAGCTGCTTTTTGTGATGATGAAGCAATAGGCAAAAGATTTGAAAAAAGAATATTCGCTTCTTTATATCTTTCTTTAGTCGTAAGCCAATATGCTGTTGCATATCGTGCTTCAAAACTATTAATAAATTTATGAGGTGATTTACCTTCAGTAATCTCTTGATTAAACGTTTGTATATTTTTGAATTCAATGAATTGCTTAATAAATACACCAAGTGAAATAACGAGAAGAAGTGTAAAAAACCATGTAAGTTTTTTGGTGCTAAACATATTTTTTGTGATTATAGCCATGATCTTACCTCGATCAGTTTGAGTGTTAATAGGGCAATCATCATGAGCGTTGCAGCGACAAAGCAATGTGTTGAATAATCTTGTCCTGGAATTTTTTCTAAATATTTAATGGGTTTTTTTTCTTTCTGATTAATATCTTCAATAGCTTTTTGAAGTGTTTTTGGATCTTCAGCTTCATATGCTTGGAAAGGCGAATGAAGTGTTTTAAAGAATTCGTTGAGTTCGATTTGAGGCGGCAGTGGCTCATCATCTCTTGCCTTATATGAAGTATTAAAAATACTAATACCACCTGGCTGCCTTAATACAATCCAATAAAGACTAATTTTAAATCGACCCAACCAGTCTTTAATCTTTTCTTGAGTCGCTGCATCAATTCGGCCTGCGCCATCTGAGAGTAAAATCATGGCTCTTGAGCCTGAATCAGGTACTTTATTGAATAATTCAGCACCTGTAGTTAGCCCGCTTCCAATATTAGTTTGAAATAATGCATTACCTGCAGTGGCTCTTACAGCTGAAATAATGGCATTTTTATTATCAGTAAGAGGCAAAACATACATGCCAGAATTACTAAATGAAGCCATGCCAATCATGTCGTTCTCTCTGGAATTGACAAAGTCCGTAATTAACCTTGCAGCAGCTGCTGATTTCATTTCGCCGACTTTAGATTGATTGTTACCTGCAAATGGATCATCCATACTTGCACTTCGATCAAGCACCAAAGCAATTTGAGCACCTATACCTGTTTTTTCAATCTCTCTTTGAAGGGAATGTGGTCCGCTCAATCCTATAATAATCGTTAATAAAATGAGAGTCGCAATAAACTTTAAGATCATCGCAATAATGCTTGAGAGGCGATCTTTTGGAATCATTTCATTCCATGAGTAATACTGTAAAGAAGCTTCTTTAAAAAGAAGCGGAATAAAGGCTAAAGGAGTGAACCATAAGATCCATGGAAATGAAAAAGTCATTTAGCGAGGCCTACTTTGAGAGATTTTTTATCAACAATTAGTTTTCTTTCACAATCTCGACAATGCCTTGAAAAATTTTTAAGCCATTTGAGTATTTCTTCATCATCATATTTTTTATTTGAAGTGTTAAAAAATACAAGAGTGGAAAGTTTAAAAAATTCATGAAGTTCACTATCGATATTTTCAAAGGAACTATTTTTTGCATAAAGATCTTGAAGGTTATCCTTAAAGAGTGTTTTCCCTGCAACCAGATCAAAAGCGCGATGCATTTCTGAGATTGCTTTTTGAATGTTAGCCGGAGTTGCTTTTAATTTATTGATTGAGCGGTGCGTTCGAGCAAAGATGCCTCGCACTTTAGGAAGCCATGCATATTGGCTATAGATATAAAGGAGGCCTAATAAAGAGAAGAGTGCGATGATGGCCGAAATTTTTAAAGTTTTAATAGGATTTTTTTCATCCATTAAAAAAACTCCTCTTAATGGACTCATATCTTCTTCAATTTTAATATTTCCAAAAATAGATAAAGGAGAGATTGCGATTTGATACTCAGGAATTCGATATTTAAATACTTTCTTTTTAGGATCGCTAGGATTTAAAAGGCGAATGTATTCGGCAGGTAAAAATCCTGGTTTAGCGACTACGCTATTTGTAAAAATTTGATAGGTAAGATCAAGAACTAAGGTTGATGATGTTTTATTTTCTTTGTATGAATGATTCATCGCATCTAACACGATACCAATATCTTGTCCTTTATATTTTCTTTCGTACCCTGGAATTGGCAGAGATTCTTTAATGAGGACATATGGTTTTTTAATAGTCACTTCCACGTGTCTATCTGACTTATCCCCTATGGTATATCCCACTCGATGGGGTGGCTCTTTTATTTTGATTGAAACAATACCTTCTTGGATATCGGGCCATTCTTGAACATCAAGTGCAAAACTCGATATTGATAATAAGAGCATCATGATGGAAATAAGAAATTTCATCATTGTTAAGCGCCCACGAATTGATTAAAGTATTCGGTCATTTTATTTGCATCAAAATGCTGATCGACAAAAAAAGGTGGGATATCAAAATTCATAAACGCTTTTGTAATGACAGCTCGTCTTTTTTCAAATGAATCCACAATTTTTTCTTTTAATTCTCTTCTTAAGAAAAGAGTATTTTTCTTGCCACTTTCAGGATCGGTAATTGTAACAATGCCAAAATTAGGCAAATTAATATATTCTTTTTTATCCCATAGAACTACAGGTACAACATGATGTCTCATCAGATTAGACAGACAATTTTCTAGTTCAATTTCTGGCATATGAAAGTCTGAGATAAAGAAAATAAGCGAGCGTTCACGAGGCATATATTGATAAAGATCTTTGATCGCTCGATTTGATTTATTTACTGAAGTAAAGTTTTTAAGTTGGTCGATCAATGTAAATGCATGTTGCGATCTAAACGATAAAGGGGCTAACCAATCCTCTCTAATTTCATCATCAAACCCAATTAAACCTAAAGCATCATGACGGTCTATTACTGAATGTGCTATTGATTGCGCGACTTCAGCTGCTAGATTAATTTTTTTATTTTTTCCACCAAAATTCATACTGGCAGATAAATCGCATACGATCATCACCGGTGTGGCACTTCGCTGATTAAATATTTTGACATGAATCTCACCAAGGGGATCCCGAATCGATTGACGAATATCAATACGTCTTGGATCAGGATAAGAAAGAAGTGTCGTGTGCCCGGCAAACTCAATGCCCATACCTCTTTGGTTACTTTTATGGCGACCAGGGTGTTTGCCTTTAGATTTCCAACCAATGTGGTAATCAAATAATGGAGTGGGTTGAACCATCTGAATTAAGGTGCGCTGATGTTGTTTAAAATACCATTGGTTAAATCACGTGCAATGACTGTTCTTCTCATTTCATATACAGGATTAAATACGAGTCGATGGGCAATAGTTTCGTGGAATACCGCACGAATGTCAGCAGGAGTCACTGATGAACGATCATTGAGCCATGCATTCACACGCGCTGCTTTCATCATCATACTCATACCTCGTGGGCTAGCCCCTGAAATGATAAGTCGATTCATATCGATATCAGATAATTTAATACCATAATCACCAGGATTTTTTGTAGCTTTCCATAAACGCAATGCATAATTTTTTAATGCATCTGTCGCTTTAATATTTTCTTGAATTGTTTCTGAAAGCTCATTGAGTTTATTAAATTTAATGAGATTAGGTTTGACTTCTTCAATAAGTTTATCTGCATTATGAAATTTCGTTTCAAAGACCAAGTCTTTCATCATCTGATCCTCTTTTGGGATAAGGATAGGTATTTCCATCATGAAACGGTCGCGCGCTGCCGAGGGAATTTCAAATGTTTCTTCGCGTTCCACTTGGTTTCGATCGGCAAATACCACCATATGAGGAAAGTAATGTTCTTTATTAAATGCGGACAATGTTTTTTCTGCCATGATTCTTAAGAGCAATGAATGTACCTGTGGTCTTGCACGGTTAATTTCATTGAAAAAGAAAATAGATAAATCACTACCTGACATAAGAATCGGACCTGGGCTGACATGTGGTTTTCCATCTTCACCGAGATAAGTGTGATAGATAAGATCGTTTGGCATAAGATCAATCGTACCTTCGATACGCTGATAGCCACCACCAATCGCGCGCGTAAAGGCTTTTAAAAGTGTTGTTTTTCCCACACCTACATCACCCTCAAGAAGAACGTGACCACGCGCAAAAATTGAAGTGGTAATAAGCCTGATAGGGCTCTCTTGTCCTACAATGACTTTATTAATTTCTGCTTCAAGTTTGACTGCAAGCTTTCTCCAGTCGGCCAAATTTTGGTCGCTCATATCGAATCCCTAATAGATGAAATTGTTAGTTGAGTGTTTTACTATGATTTTCATAGTAGCCTAATAATTTATAAGGGTAAATAGATAAAAACACGATAAAATACTTGTGTTTTCACACAAAAATTTTTCACAATCTTTTTTATCAGCAGCTCATAAATCAATGTCTAAAAAAAATAGCTATACAAAAGAAGAGCTTTTGTCTTGTGGTCGTGGTGAGATGTTTGGTCCAGGCAATGCACAACTTCCGCTTCCTCCTATGCTTATGTTTGATCGCATTGTTTCCATTACGGACGAGGGCGGCGAATATGGCAATGGCCAAATTATTGCTGAGTTAGATGTCAATAAAGACCTCTGGTTCTTTGGTTGTCATTTTGAGGGTGATCCTGTAATGCCAGGCTGTCTCGGACTTGATGCTATGTGGCAATTAGTGGGCTTTTATTTGGGTTGGAAAGGTGGCTTGGGCCGAGGTCGCGCGCTTGGTGGTGGTGAAATTAAGTTTACAGGCCAAGTATTACCGACAGCGCAAAAAATTACCTATGTTATTGATTTAAAAAGAGTAATTATGCGTAAATTAATCATGGGTATTGCTGATGCTAAAATGTCGGTCGATGGTCGAGAGATTTACCATGCAAAAGATTTACGTGTGGGCTTATTTACGCGTACTGACAATTTTTGATCGTTATTTAATGGGAGGCGACGCATGACCCGTCGTGTTGTTGTTACTGGACTAGGGATTGTATCTAGCCTAGGTAATAATAAAAAAGAAGTTAAAGATAGCTTATACCATGCTCGTTCAGGTATTAAATTTCAACCTGAATATGAGGCTCATGGACTAAGGTCACATGTTGCTGGGTCTATTGATTTAGACTTTTCCGAACTTATTGATCGAAAACTCCTTCGATTCATGGCTAAAGGCCATGCCTATGCTTGGCTTGCTATGCAAGAAGCTATTCAAGACGCTAATCTTTCAGAATCACTCGTATCCAATATCAGAACAGGTCTTATAGTAGGGGCTGGCGGCACATCGACTGAAAGCATGCTAGAAGGTACAGACACGATTCGTGAAAAAGGTATTCGACGCGTAGGCCCTTATATGGTCACTAAAACTATGTCGAGCGGCGTCGCAGCTTGTCTTGCAACAGGCGCTCAAATTAAAGGAATTAATTACAGTATTAGCTCTGCATGTTCAACCAGTGCTCATTGTATTGGTAATGCTTATGAGCAAATTCAATATGGAAAACAAGATATTGTATTCGCTGGTGGTGCTGAAGAAGAACATTGGACCATGAGCTTTTTATTTGATGCGATGGGCGCACTTTCCTCCAAATATAATGCAACACCAGATAAAGCATCTCGCACTTATGATGTGAATCGGGATGGATTTGTGATTGCAGGCGGTGGCG